>DATAGL010000853.1:0-7573 GCA_036263755.1 Chitinophagaceae bacterium
TCATCACCGGCAAGGAAGTACTGAAACTGTTACCGGCAAAAATGATGGACCAGTCCCCCAACAGTGTCAATGACAATGTCAGCGGAGCCTCCGGGTATTTCGGCGTCATGATCCACCGCGATTATGGTCCGGAAACCAAACAGATTGAACTGGACGTGCTGGGCAACTCGCCTATGCTGGCCGGTATCAACACCCTGCTTTCCCTGCCCCTCATCGGTAACAACGCCGACCAGAAAGTGATCCGCATTGCGGGCTACAAAGCCCTGGTGCAGCGGCAGTCGGGCGAGAACAATACCTACAATTACGAAGTATCGCTGCCCATCAACAACAACCTGATTACCCTGAAAGCACCCGGCTACAGCCAGGACGAGGTGATCAAGATGGCCAACAGCCTTCCGGTGGCGGAGATCGCCAAAATGATGCAATAGTCTCTTAGGCGCTAGTTTTCTATACTAAGGCCCCGCACCTGCGGGGCCTTATTCTTTGTACCTTGCCCTCCCTAACCGGTCATCTTCTTTTAATAAACCGTTTGTGAACCAACGACCTGCCTTTTTACAGGACCGCATCCTGCCGGAGGAAGAAGCCTCCGTATCCTTACGGGACCTTGCCCTCAACCGGGGTTACGGTGTGTTTGATTTCTTCCGTGCGGTAAACGGCATCCCCCTCTTTTTCAACGACCACCTGGACCGCTTTTTCCGGTCGGCCGCTCACCTCCGCCTGGAAGTACCGCTGTCCCGGAACGCCATCCGGCAGGCGGTACGGGAACTGCTGCAGCAATGCGGCCTGCCCGATGCCGGGATCCGGATGGAGCTTACCGGCGGCAATGCTCCCGATGGATTCAGCCTGGGACAGCCCTTGTTTTTCATGACCGTAACAGACCTTGCGGCCACCCGGCACCAACGGCCCGAAAGCATTGGCCTATGGCCGGTGCTCCATCAGCGCCAGCTGGCCGAAGCCAAAACCATTGACTACCTCATGGCCATCTGGCTGCAGCCCCTGCTCCGGGAAAAAGGCGCGGATGACGCCCTGTATCACCATAACGGCCTTGTACGCGAATGTCCCCGCTCCAACGTTTTCCTGGTCACAGAGCAGGGCATATTGGTCACACCGGACGATGGCCTGCTGAAGGGGATCACCCGGGAAAAGATCCTCCGGGTGGCGCGCCCCCTGCTGCGGGTGGAAGAGCGGCCTGTGCACCTGGATGAATTCTGCAGGGCCCGGGAAGTATTCATTACCAGCACCACCAAAGGGGTTTTACCGGTCCATTCCGTGGAGGGCCAGCCGTTCCCGGGAGCCGCCGGCGAGGTCACCAGCCGGATATCGGAAGCTTTTACCGCTTACCGGGCCGACTGGATTGCCCAGGCAACGGATTAAGCCCTGCAAAAGACCTTATCCTGACCGGATACAGGGAATACTTTATGGCTGAGTTCAACAGATAGGGCAAAATATAGCCCAACCAGGTACGCAGCTACCTGCTCCATAACCGCTCAATTCTTCATTGGCATGTTTTGTGAATTATAGGCTCTAAATAAAACTTAGGCATATGCGATTTATTCCAACCAAAGTCCATGGTTATCTGGACTACATGATGGGTGCCTTGCTGATCGCAGCACCGTGGTTATTTGATTTTGCGGAGGGTGGAGCAGAAACCTGGATCCCCGTGATCCTGGGTGCAGGTGCCATTGTCTACAGCCTGATGACCGACTATGAACTGGGTATCAGCCGTACCATCTCGATGCGTACGCACCTTATGCTGGATCTGGTGTCGGGTATTTTCCTGGCCGTTTCTCCCTGGCTGTTCGGATTTGCCGACTATGTATGGCAGCCGCACCTGATTTTGGGTTTGCTGGAAATCGGCGCAGCGCTGATGACCCGCCGCGAGCCGGCACACGGCCCGGGCACTACCCATAACCGGCATACATCAACACATTTAACCGGACATTAATTATCAACCCAGACACATTTAGTCTATTGTCCTGCAAAGGAAAGCAAAGCCCCGGAGTTCCGGGGCTTTCTCGTTGCTATGCATGAAGAATGTCGAAGGAGGAATGTCGGTTGCAGAAAGACGAATGATGCAGACAGGAAAGCAGGCTGCGGGTCCAACCGTCAATCGTCAATCGCTGATCTTTAATCCTCATTCTTTATTTCGCCGGGATCTTCAGCTTCCAGCCGGGCTGGATGAGATCCGGATCCTTGATCTGGTCTTTGTTGACGGCGAAGATGTCCTGCCATTTCAGGCCGTATTTCGTCGCAATCTTGCTGAGGCTGTCGCCTTTCTGGACTTCATACGTCTGCGTTTGCGGCTGGGCCGGTGCGGCAGCACCTGCAGCCAGTTTCAGGTCCAGTACCAGGTCGCCGGCCCGGT
Source organism: Chitinophagaceae bacterium (assembly GCA_036263755.1). GTDB lineage: Bacteria > Bacteroidota > Bacteroidia > Chitinophagales > Chitinophagaceae > Flavisolibacter. The sequence goes on from DATAGL010000853.1 coordinate 2,366, forward strand.
AGTCGGGATCGATCTTGTTGTACAGGTCCCAGAGCTGTTTTTTTACCGCTTCCGAAGGAGCGGTACCGTCGATATACAGAACGTTGTTCTGCTCACGTACCTGCAGTCCCTGGACACCGCTGCGGGTGGCCGTATCGATCAGTTGCTGGTATTTTGTGCGTAGTGCCATGGTTCTTTATTTAAGTACAAGTTGTTGATTATCCACTTTGCGCGGGTTAAGCGCATCCAATTGGGGACGAAGGGCCTGCCATTTTTCACGTTCCAGTTCTCCGCGCACGGTAATTACTCCGGCGTTGACCTCAGCCTGTACGCCAGGATAGGAAGCAACTACTTGTTGCACAGCGGCATTCAGCGGATCGTCTTGTGTAACAGTCACCGGTGTCACTGTGATGTTGTTGACCACTTTTTTTACCCCGTCCATTCCTTTCACCGAGGTTTCCACCGACGATTTCTGTCCGGCATCCGCGGTTTGTCCGGTCAGCGTCACGGTTCCTTCCTTTACGGTGGCGTTCACTCCTGCAAAGGCAGGGTCTGAGGCGATTTTCGATTGAATGGCAGTCTGGACTTCAGCATCCCGGTTCTTGCCTTTGCAGGCGGTAAACTGGAAGCTGACCAGGGCCATCAAAAAGGTCAGGAGACTCAATCTGAGCTGCATGTGCTTCATAATTCCTAAGGTTTCAATGGTTAAAAAAATCAATATATAAGGTAAGAGATCAGGGTACCGGCAATGGCCATCAGCACCGCCACGAGGAGGGCGGTGGCAAAGCCCCTGACTTCAAAGCCTTTGAACAGGCGGTCAGCCAGCAGGATCATGACGGCAGTAACCACCAGGCGAACCACAAAGGACAATAGTCCCAGGGTAACAATATTGAGCGGTAGCCGGAGGATCCAGCCGATCGTGGCATTGAGCAGGCCTACAACAACGGCTACGGCCAGGGCCGTGCCGAAGCTGCGGACAATGACATCCGGTATCAGTTTGGCCAGCAGCAACAGCACGGCTGCTTCTGCCAGCAATTCAAGAATCAGTTCCATGGTTAAAATTTAAAAGCCCAGGCCTCGTCCGCCCATCATGCGACCAAAAAGTCCGCCGGTACTGCGCATGCCCCGGCCTCCGCTGAGCATGCCGATGAGCGAACCCAGTCCGCCGCCGCCCATCATTCCGCCCATACCACCACCGCCAAGCATACCTCCGAGTCCGCCGCCGAGCATACCGCCCAGCCCGCCACCACCACCGAGCATACCTCCGCCCAGCATTCCGCCGCCGCGGCGCCGTCCGCCCCGGAGCAGGCTGGCCAGGAGGAAGGGTGCTGCCATACCGAGTACGCCTTTCATCAGGCTGCCGGTATTGATGCCCGCCCCTTTCAATTTATCGCCCAGACCCAGATTGTCCAGAAAGCCATGGGATTGCATCTGTTCCGGGGTGGCACCGGATTCAGCGGTTTTATTGACGAACTGGTTCAGTACGGAAAACTGCTGCTGGTTGATGTTGAGGTAAGCAGCGATCTTTTCCACGCTGGCCTTTTCTTCTGCCGTATAATTCTGGTCCGATTCCGCAAAGGCGATCAGGTCGGTAATCAGGGAATAGCGCAGATCGCTGGTTTTGAGGATGTCCAGGCACTGCTTCAGCTCTTCGCCGGACAGTTCCGTGGCCGCCCGGTGCACCGATTCCTTTTGTTCGGCCGAGAGCTCGGCCGTATCGGCCAGTTCCTCAATGAACTGCAGTTCTTCTTCCGAAGCCGTACGATCGGCTGTGGCAATGGACGCAATGGCGCCCAGGTAGGCTCCTTTTTCGCGGTCAGAGTATTCTTTCAGTAGTTTTTCCGGAGTCTGTTCCATGTCCCTAAATTTTGGATAAAGCCCAACAATTATCATTCCATGGAAAAAGCCGGTTTTGGCGCGGGCTGAACCGGATACACCAAATACTCCATATAACCTACCGTAGTATTACGGGCCATCTACCGTAATGACCGAGGATTCCGGCCCTCCGTTTAGCGGTACCTTGTGCTTCTATAAAAGTTCTATATGCTCACCTTAAAAACAGCTCAGAACGTGGACCTCTGGGAAGCCTGGATCGATATGCAAGTGCCCGGACAGTTCGGTGGCGGCACCCTGTTCGTCATTGGAGACATCGTGGTGGGAGAAGGAAAACTGGAACCGCTCTTTTTCAAGCGGGCCTACCAGGGACCCGACCCTTCCGTTCTGCTGCTTGAAGTCCGGCCGAACATCCTGGTGGAAAACGGCCGGGTCGCAGAAATCATGTACTCTGAAGAGCTGGACTCCCCGGCCCAGTACCGGGAGGTGGTGGTGTATGCGGGCGGGGAAATCATCGCCCGCCTGGATGAAATCGAGCACGTCTTATAACCCATTGCGCAGGCGCCGGATGAGGGGCCAGGCACAGGGTCCGCTTTTGAAGCCTGCAAGAACTTACTGCTTTTGAATCATACAGCCGGGAACATCAGGATTCCGAATTCCGTCCGGGTGCTGCCCGTTCGTACCCATCCGCAAATCCGCAGTTATGAGCAAAGCAGAAGTGATCACAGACCCGCTGGGCGCAGCCGTACATATCCTGGCAGGATTTTGCCCTTCCTGTACGGAAGAGCAGGATAAGACGGACATCTTCGACAATTACACGGATGTGATCCGTCGCCCGGCCCTATTAATCGAGTCGGGAGGGGGACCGCAGGAGCGGTATTATTACCGTTCCATCGGATGGCATTGTACCCTGCTGGTAGTGGCGCGCTACCAGAATGCGGAATGGCAGGCAGCCCAGTGCATTCTCAATCCAACTCCCGAATACCTCTCCGGACTCCTGCAGCACGGCCGGCAGCTGCTCTGATCATACCTTGTAAATATGGTTGCGGATGGCGTACACCACAATGCCTGCGGCATTCCGGGCCTGGATCTTTTCCTGGATCTTCTCGCGGTACCCCTCAATGGTCCGCACACTAAGGTGCAGCTGGCTGGCAATTTCCTTGTTGGAAAGCTCCTGGCAGATCAGCTTGATGATCTCCAGCTCGCGCTCGGTGAACTCCGGCTTGGCCGCCTTCTTGTGCGGGTTAAAGGTGCTGCGGGCGATCATCTGGGCCAGCTTGGAGGAGGTATGCGTGCAGTAATAGGTCTGGTCACGGTAAACGGCCTGGATGGCGTTGAGGATGTCGTCTTTGTGGGTGTTCTTGAGCAGATACCCTTTGGCCCCTGCTTCCAGCATATCGATGATAAGGTTTTCCTCGTCAAACATGGAAAGGGCGATGATCCCGATGTGCGGAAACTCCTGGCACAGGCGCCGGGTGGCCTCGATGCCGTCGAGCCGGGGCATCTTGATGTCCGTAATGATTACATCGGGATTGGTTTGCCGGGTTATCTGAATCAGTTCCTCCCCATTCTCCGCCTCACCGATCAATTCCACTGAAGGCTGCTTTTTCAGCATGACCCGGAAACCGTCGCGAAAGATCTCGTGATCATCCGCCAAAACGATTCGTATGGGAATATTCATGGCTGTTTTTCTATACAGGTAGCTCAAAGGTATAGGTTGTGCCCTTACCTTTCTTGGAATCCAGAAACATTTTACCCCCCATCACTTCCGTCCGGCTGAACAGGTTGCGCAGTCCCAGACCTCCTTTCTCTTTGAGGTACACCTGCTGGTCGAACCCGACGCCGTTATCGCGGGTGGAAAGCAGTATGTGCTGACCTTCCTGGCGCAGATCGATGATCAGCTCGGTGGCCTGGGCATGCTTGAGGGTATTGTGGATGATCTCCTGTATGACGCGGTACAGATGCACCGAACGCTGCTCGTCAATGATAAAATCGGGCGATACGGAAAAGCGGATGGCCAGGCTGTGCCCTTTCCCGATGTAATCGATGAACTCCTGGATGGCATACACCAATCCCTTGCGGCGCAACGTATTCGGCATCAGGTCGTAAGAGATCTCCCGCATGCGCCGGATCAGGTTGTCGATGTGCTGGTTGGTCTTTTCCACCTGGATCTTATCCTCCTCGTCGTGCAGGTCGAAAGAGCCGATCTTCAGCTTTACGGCCGAAAGCATAGGCCCGAGCTCATCGTGCAGGTCGGCCGCGATCCGCGTCCGCTCCTTTTCCAGCGTCGTGATCTCGGCCAGGATGTTCTGCCGGTACAGTTCCAGGTTCTTGCGCTGCTGGCGGATGATGGAGACGATAAAATATATAATGATGGTGCCGAGTACGACGCTGACGATCAGAACTGCAGTGTAAATACTTGCTTCTTTTGCATCCATAAAACAGCCAGGGCATAAATTAGGTTACACAGTACGTTGATAATGGAAAGGATATCGTACACACGTGCCGAAAAGCTCGAGCTGCCGTTCAGTCCATATACATAGAATGCTTCCACCAGCACCCGGTACGTAAAGAAAATGATTATCCCGATGCAAATCAAGAAGGCCGGATTTTTCAGCAGGTTCCGTTCTTTTATGAGGTACGTATTGATGGCGTTAATGGCGAGCAGAACGAGCGGGAAGGAATAAATAATGTTGAAGTAAGAATTGAACGCGGTACCGAAATCATGATAAATAAAGTTTTCCCAGACCCAGGCGGTGGTGAACACGCCCGCAAAAAAGGGAAAGAGGAACCGGTAACGCTGGAAGGCGCCCAGGCGCCGGAAGAACCAAAGCACGAGCAGGGCTTCGGCCAGATTATAAATATTGCTGTTGATAATGTTGTACTGCCCCGTCAGCAGCAGGTAAGAGGAAATCACCTCATTCACCCCCGCCAACCAGATGCAATAAAGGAAGGGATAATAGGTGGACTGGATCTTTTGGAACCGTACGATGCCTATTATCCCTGCCAGAAGGATACTATAACCTAACAATACAGCGATGTAATAATTCATGTGCAATAGCGGAGTTCATCACACCCCTCCGTTCAGGGCAGAGGGCGGCGGACAGGTGGTCGGACAGCGAACACCGTTTTCAATAATAGGATCTGTCGGGGCATCCTGGCTGGCCAGGCGCATGGTGCCGGCGTCCTCAGCGGACGGAAGCATGTCCTTTCCGCCTTCATCCACGCCTACAATGATCACGTTCACCTGGTCGTCGTCGGTCATGCCGAAATAAACACGCAGGCCTTTGACGGCAGGGTTACTGAGCAGATCGTCGAATGCGCCCCGGTCGAAGGTTTCGCAAACAGGCAGCACGTGCTTGCTCTTGAACTGGTCTTTAACAACCTTGTCCTTGT
>DATAGL010000854.1:0-6409 GCA_036263755.1 Chitinophagaceae bacterium
TCCTCGCGGTTATAGGTGTCGGTATAATACTGGTAGAGATCCGTGATCTCCGCCCGGACGTTCTTGTCCAGGTCGTTGAGGGATTTTTCATCCAGGTGGGCGAAGTAAGAGCCGGCCTTGCGGGCGATCTGCTCGATAAAGTCGTAGCAGGGCTGGTAGGGCACGTTGACTTCCGCCACGATCCCGTGCTCGGGGAAGATCCAGTCCTCCACGTCCTGCCGGCCGGCAGGGTCGAGCTCCGGGTGGTAGTAGATACCCCAGGGCACGTCGGTACCTTCCGCCTCGTCCAGGCCGAGGGAGCGGGAGGCCTGCGGCAGGAAGCGCGTGAAGTCGGATTCGGCGGCGGTATAGCCTTTGGCTTTGTCGAACGACTTGCCCAGGGGCATGTGCCGGCAAAGGCTGGCGTAAAAGGTCTTGGAGAGCTTGGCCGCCTGCGCGTCGTTCACGGCCCGCGAAGTGGCGATCACAGCCTTCACGCCCGCGGCGTGCAGGGCCGCCACCTGGTCGCGGGTGGCGCAGCCGTTGAGGAATACGAACTGCAGGCTGGGAATAACGCTCAGCATGCCGGCGATGCCGTCGGCGCGGCCGCCCTGTTCGTGGTGGAAGAACAGCTTCCCGGGGTCGGCATGGCCGGAGAAATGAAACAGGATGATGTCGTCGGCCACCTTCGGGTTCTGCAGCACCGACCGGATGTCGTCGAGGGTGGCGTCGGGCAGGGGTATGATGTCCACTTCCCCGGTATTGTTGTCGCGGAAATAATCCGAGATCGTCTTGAACTCGTCGGCCAGCCACTTCAGGGAATTTTCCTGGTCGTTGGCATAGGCGAGGATTGCTTTTTTTGCCATGCGTGTCGTTTTAGGTGTAGAGCAGTTCCAGGGGGTAAGGCCGGTACGGACAGAAGTGCCTTCCGGCACGGGGCTTTTCGGGAATGGACCAACAATAAATGCGTCTGCAGAAGAAAGGGCAATGCCTGCTGCGGGATCGGTGCCTTGGCTGCGGATGACTGCCTGTCTGCGGCCTGCCGTGTTCCGTATGGCGTAAGGCTGCCCAGCAGAGGAACTTACGGTGGCACGGGCGGGCCGGCTCCTTCCGGAAACAGGGACAGCACGGCAGGAACCACTCCGGCATCTGCGGATCAACAGGCAACACTTGTTCCTCTAAATATAATAAAATTGATCTATGCATGCAAGAGGGCGGCTCCGGAATATTTCTTCACGATCACGCCGGGCTGGCTGGGGTCCGTGCGGTGCGGTAAAGGAGCGTTTTTAAAAGCGCAGCCTGCATCCGTTTCCCTGCAAGACCTGAAGGCTTTGTAAGGTTCCTTCAGCAGCCGGATCGGCTACTGCCTTGAGCCGACTCCCGGTGCGCCCGGCAGGTGAAGAAAAACTTGCAAAGCAAAATATATTGATTAATTTAACTAGCTCAGATTGCCTTGCGCTCCACCATCGTTCACCAAACGGCTGCACCTTGTCCACCGGGGTATCATATCCATATAATGAAACGGAATTGCTGTCGCGTATGGCCGCAGCAGACGAAGCCGCCTTCGCCCGCCTCTTCGATCACCACCGCAACCGGGTCTACAGCATCGCGTATAAAATCTCGGGTTCTTCCCAGCTCGCCGAAGAAGTGGTCCAGGATGTGTTCCTGAAGATCTGGCTCAAACGTACCGAACTGGCCGGAATCCGGAATTTCAACGCCTACCTCTGTACCATGGTGCAGCACGCGGTGTACAAAGCCCTCAAGCAGATGGCGGCCAGCCTCAAAAGAACGGCTCCCGAAAGCGCCGAGGCCTTTGCGCTGACCCCCGGCCCCGAAACCCAGCTGGTGGATAAGGAATACCAGTTGCTGCTGCACGAGGCCGTGGAACAGCTGCCTGCCCAGCAACGGCAGGTCTACCGGCTCATCCGCGAAAAAGGCCTGCGCCGGTCGGAGGTCGCCGAGCTGCTGAACCTCCAGCCCGATACCGTCAAGTTCCACCTGGCCAAGGCCATGAAAAACGTATGGCAGTACTGCCAGCTGCACCTGCACCTGTTCATCGGGTTCGTCCTTGCCCAGATGCTTCCCCTGCTTCTATCCCTGTAAGTGTTTCCCTTCCCCCTGGATCACCTCTTTTCTGCTCAGGGAAAAGCGCTGCTTTTTTTGACTGCAGCCCTGCATCGGGTGAAGTCCGCCCCGCCTTCTTTTCCTATCTGAAAAAATATTTTCCCGGACACCCACCCGAAGTCACCCCTCCCGGGCTCTTATTAGTACACAACCCTCCCTTATTCGCAAAACGGCCGCCACCGTACAGCCATCGCTGAGCGGCCGGACCGGTATGCATCCTTATTCATTCAGACCGGTTCTGTAAAAAAACATTGGAGATCTATGAGCGCATCCCGAATCAAATACCTGTTCCAGCGGTACATGGATCAGGCCTGCAGCCCGGAAGAAAAGGAGGAGCTGATGGAGCTGCTGCAGCAACCGGAACACGAAGCGGCCTTTAAAGCCCTCATCGTGCAGGTGGCGGAAGGAACGGGTGCGGAACGGGAACTGCCCGAAGAAAAAGCAAAAGCGATCCTTTCGGGCATCCTGCAAAAAGATCCGGCCACAGTGATCCCGCTGCCCGGAAGAAAAGGGGGCCGCATCGCCTGGATGCGGGCTGCCGCCGCCGTGGTCGTGGTGGCCGGCGTCACCTACGGCCTGCTCCGGAAAAACGGAAGTGACAGCGCCCCGCCGGTAGCGGCGCGCTCCGCGCAGCCCGCCCCCATTGTGCCGGGTACCGACAAGGTAATTCTGACTATGGCCGACGGCAGCAGGCTGCTGCTCGACAGTGCGCAGAACGGTGCCTGGGCCCAGCCGGGCAATACCCGCATCGAAAAGCAGGGCTCCGTATTGATCTATAACCCCGGTGGTCCTGCAGGCGGCAACTCCGCCACTGCCTTCAATACGCTGGCCACGCCCCGCGGGGGTCAGTTCCGGGTGGTGCTGCCCGACGGAACAAAAGTGTGGCTGAACGCCGCCACCAGCCTCCGCTTCCCGACCGCCTTCACCGGTAAGGAGCGCGTGGTGGAGCTGACGGGCGAAGCCTATTTCGAAGTGGCGAAGAACCGGCAGATGCCCTTCCGCGTGCAGGTGAACGACATGCGCGTGGAGGTGCTGGGCACGCATTTCAACATCAACGCCTACGCCGAGGAGCCCTCCATGAACACCAGCCTGCTGGAAGGCAGCGTGCAGGTGACGCATGGCTCCTTTACCAGCCGCATCCGGCCGGGCGACCAGGCCGTGGTCACCGGGAAGAACGAAGCCATACAGGTGCGCGCCGCCGACATGAACGCCGTCATGGCCTGGAAGAACGGACTGTTCGAATTCAACGGAGCCGACGTGGCCGCCATCCTGCGGCAGGTGGCCCGCTGGTACGATGTGGAAGTGGTATACACCGGCACCGTGCCCGCCCGGCAGTTTGAAGGAAAGATTAGCCGCCAGGCCGCTTTATCCGATGTGCTGCGCATACTTGAACTGAGCAATATCAACCTGACCGTAGAAGAGAAAAAGATTATCGTCCGGTAACAACGATTTACGCAAACACCAACCGCCTCCTAAACTACATCCATATGTAAACGATCCCGACACCCGGGCGTGCCCCGCCCTCATTGCCTGCTAAACAACTTCATCCATCTAATCGTCAAGCTATGACTGTACATTTCTGCCACCGTCCCGGAACCCCATCCTTATGGACCAGAACGGGAATGATCCTAACGCTGATGTGCGCCTTATTCTTCTTCCCCGCCACCCGGCTGGTGGCCAACGGCTTTGCCCAGGGCATCACCATCGTCAAAAACGACGTGCGGCTGTCCGAGGTTTTCAGATCCATCGAAAAGCAAAGCGGCTTCCTGTTTTTCTACGATAAAAGCCTGATCCGGGAGATCCCGCCGATGGACGTCCGGATCCGCAATGCCACGGTGGAGGAAGCGCTGGCTACCTGCCTGAAGAACCAGCCGCTCACCTACTCTATTGTGCAGAACACGATCGTCATCCAGCCGAAAAAAGAACCGGCCGCCCCTGCGAAAGTGTCGGTGCAGGCGCCCCAGCCCCCGCCGCCCGCGGAGATCACAGGCACCGTGGTCGATCGCGACAACAAGCCGCTGCCGGGTGTTTCGGTCGTGGTGGCCGGCACTCGCACGGGCACCTCCACCCGGAGCGACGGCTCCTTTACGCTGACTGTTCCGGGCAACGCCGAGGTGGTCCTCGAGTTTTCCAGTGTCGGCTACCAGACCAAAACGGTAAGGGCCGGTTCCGGTACGCCGGTCACCGTCATCCTCGAAGAGGACGTGGCCGGGCTGAACAAGATCGTGGTGATCGGATACGGCGCCGTGCGTAAAAGCGACGTGACCGGTTCGGTGGCATCAGTTTCCCGCAAAGAGCTGAACGCTTACCCCGTGGCCGATGCGGTCATGGGCCTGCAGGGCAAGACCACCGGCGTGCGCGTGGTGCAGAACTCCGGTGCACCGGGCGCCCCCGTAACAGTGCGCATCCGCGGCGGCAACTCGCTGCTGGGCAGCAACGAGCCGCTCTATGTGGTGGACGGGTTCCCGCTCACGACCAATCCGAACTCCATCAACCCGAACGATATTGAATCCATCGAAGTGCTGAAAGACGCCTCCGCCACGGCCATCTACGGTTCGCGCGGGGCCAACGGTGTGGTCATCATCACCACCAAGCGCGGAAGGGCCGGCCGCTCCGAAGTAACCTTCGACAGCTATTCTTCCATCCAGCAGGTGGCCAAAACCATCCCGATGATGAATGCGCGGGAGTTTGCCGAGCTGGCCAACGAGCGCGCGGCCAACGACGGGTTCCCGGCCTACTTTACCGACGAACAGGTAAAATCCTTCGGCACGGGCACCAACTGGCAGGAAGAGCTCTTCCGCTCCGCACCGATGCAGAACCACTCCGTCAACGTAACGGGCGGCAGCGAGTTCACGCAGTATTCCGTATCGGGCAACTACCTCAACCAGGTGGGCGTCATCGAAGGCTCGGGCCTAAAGCGCATCTCGCTGCGGGCCAACCTGAACCAGCGGATCAGCGAAAAGTTCTCCGTACTGTTCAATGCCACGCTGACGAATTCCGACCTGACCCAGATCGATATCAACGGCCAGAAAGGTGGTACGGTGCTGTCGGCCGTGCTGGTGGCCCCGCCCACGGTCAGTCCCTACGACGCGAACGGCAACTTCAACAACGTGCGGATCTACCCCTTCAGCCCGAACGAGCTCCGCAACCCGCTGGCCATGGCCCGCGAGCGCGACCAGAAGGCCAACGCCAAGTATATTCTGGCCGGAACGGCCGTGAACTACGAGCCGGTGAAGAACCTCGTGTTCAAGTCCTCGTTCGGCGTGGAGAACACCACTTCGCGGGAAGACATTTACTCCTCGCGGGTGCTGGACAATACCCCCACCGGCCAGGCCAACATCACGGCCCTCGACTGGGTGAACCTCCTCAACGAAAACACGGTCAACTATACGCGCGCCCTCAATGCCGACCACAACCTGAGCCTTCTGGGCGGCTTTACCTACCAGCAGTTCACCTCCCGCAACTTCGGTACGGGCAACATCACCGGCTTTCCCACCGACCAGCTCGAAACAAACAACCTGAGCTCGGGCAGCGTGCCGGGCACCCCGGTGAGCGGCGCGGCCAAATGGTCCATTCTTTCCTACCTCGGCCGCGTGAACTATTCGATCCGCAACACCTACCTGTTCACAGCCAGCATCCGCGCCGACGGCTCCTCCCGGTTCGGCCCCGGCAACAAGTGGGGGTACTTTCCTTCGGCCGCCGTGGCCTGGAGAGCGGGCAACGAAAATTTCATCAAGGACATCGGCTCCATCTCCGACCTGAAGTTCCGCCTGTCCTGGGGTGTGACCGGCAGCACCGCGGTGGATCCGTACCAGACCCTGAACTCCCTCAGCTCCTTCCGCACGGCCTTCAACGACCAGCTGTATATCGGCTATGCCCCGAACTCCTCCAACCTGGCCAACCCCGACCTGAAGTGGGAAACCACGGCGCAGGTGGATGCCGGCATGGACCTGGGACTGCTGCAGAACCGCCTTTACCTCACCTTCGATTATTACCATAAAAAAACGAGCGACCTGCTGGCCAACTCGCCCCTGCCCACTTCTTCCGGCTTCACCAATGTGATCAAGAACATCGGGAAGATCGAGAACAAGGGCATTGAACTCGGCATCAATGCGAAGGTGCTGAACGGTGCCTTCCGCTGGGACGTGAACGCCAACTTCACCCGCAACCGCAGCAAGGTGCTGCAGCTCAGCGGCGGCAGCGATGTATTCGGCGTGGCCATTCCGCAGCCCCTTGCAGTACCGGTGAACCTGGTGCGCGTAGGCCTGCCCGTGGGTGTGTTCTACGGCTACCTGGAAGACGGCCT
>DATAGL010000855.1:0-1635 GCA_036263755.1 Chitinophagaceae bacterium
CCCTTTATTATTTCATGCTCGTCAATTATTACGGAGGGGTTCCTTTGTACACCGCACCGATCAACCCCGGTGATGAGTCCTCGGTCATTTTACCGCGTGCCAGTGTCCGGGAAGTGTATGACCTGATTGAGAATGACCTCCGGGAAAGCATCCCGAACCTGCCGAACAAAGCGCAGACCGTTTCCGAAAATATGCTGGGCCGCCTGACCAAAGGGGCGGCGACCACCCTGCTGGCAAAAGCCTACCTGTTTGACCAAAAGTATGCGGAAGCAGCCACGGCGGCAGGTGAAGTGATCAATTCGGGCGAGTATGACCTGAACCCGAACTATTACGCCAATTTCGTTCAGTCCTCCACCAACGGAGTGGAGTCCGTCTGGGAAATCATGCGCGCCGAAAACTACACGGATAATGGCGGCGGTTGGGGCGCCGACTCTTTTGACGGTACGGGTACCCCGGTGGCGGTGGGTTGCGGGGGCTGGGGTCAGAACTCGCCTTCCGGCGACCTGTTCCGCCAGTTCGAACCCGGTGATGTGCGCCGCCAATATACGACCACCCTGGCCACCGATGTGATCCAGGGCGTGCAGATGTGCGGTACCCCGGATGCCCCGGGCATGGCCAAGCATATTATTCCCGGTAAAAAGGAAGGCGACTTTCCCCGCAGTGATATCATTGAATTAAACTGGGTTTTATTCCGGTATGCGGATGTCCTGCTCATGCGTGCCGAAGCGCTGGCCGCGCAGGCTCCGCCCACATCGGCCGCACCGGCCAACGCGGTAGACCTGCTGATGGAAGTGCGGACCCGGGCCCAGCTGCAAAATCCCACGGCCGACGATTTCAGGGACTATACCGCCGAGGAGCTGTTGCGCTTTATCCGGAGCGAGCGGAGAAGAGAGCTGGGAATGGAAGCCTGGCGGTTGTTTGACCTGCGGAGATGGGGCATTGACTCAACGAAGAATGCCCTGATGCGGGTAGGAAAGATCAATACGACCGACCGTCCGTGGAGAGATGCCTACATGCTGTATCCGTTCCCGCAATCCGAAATCGAATTAAGCCGGGGCGCCGTTACGCAAAACCCCGGTTACTAATCGTGCATCGTCACGCAATACCTTATCTATGCGCAAGCTTTTAAACATCAGCCTTCTTGCAGGGATCCTTTCCTTCCCTGTGCTCTTCTCCGGTTGCTCCGAAAAGGAGAATGTCCCGGATTCTTCTGTGGGCAATGTGCTTACGTTATTCAAGCTGGATAACAGGAACAATGATGCGGACCTGACCAGCAACGACACCATTCCCAGCCAGGCCGGCGTAAGCGGCAAGTTCATCCCGGTCAACGGTTCCGCCGGAGCCCGGGCGGGACTGGACTCCATCAGGCTGCAGCTGTTCACGACCGATGATGTACTGATCAATACGGTAACCATTACCAACTTCTTCCGGCCGGAGTACCATGTGATCAATACGCAGCTGCTGATCCCGCCCGCACACCGTGGTAAAGTGTATAAAGTGGTCGTAACGGTGAAGGATAAAGCCGGCGCCACGGTGGAGTCGGAGAGCTTTTACGGTGTGGATGTGGTTTCCTGTGATCCTTTGCCGCCTTGCGTGGTACCGAACCAGATCACCGTACTGGTGGAAACGCCCGCG
>DATAGL010000856.1:0-3124 GCA_036263755.1 Chitinophagaceae bacterium
GCTGCGCAATTCATTCCTGGTGGTGGAGGAAAAGTGGAAGCGCCGGATCTACCGCCTGGGCCTTTCCCTGGACGACCTGTTCCTGGACGAGCACACACTGATGAAAAAACTGGTAGAACAGCAGGCAGCCAAACCCATCACCCTGAACGGCACCTTCAGCGCCGCAGAAGCGGTATACGACCGCGTGCTGGAGCAGGCCGCCGGTATCGACCCTACACTGGCAAAGCACGTAGCGGCGCTCCGGGCCCGCTCCCTGAATCACCTGAAGGAACTGGAGAAGAAGATGCTGCGGGCGGAAAAGCGGAAGTACGGTGACCAGCACCGGCAGGTACAAAGCCTGTTAAGCGCCCTGTTTCCCGGCACCGGGCTGCAGGAGCGCGTGGACAATTATTTTTACTACCATGCCCTTATGGGGCCTTCTTTCCTGGACCTGATCCTGGAGCATTCCGGTGCGCTGGAGCAGCAGTTTACGGTGTTGCTGCACGCAGATTAGACCGGGGCTGCCATTCCACTTTGTAGAGGGTGCTCTTCCCGTTGTCGTTGTCGGCTGCCAGGTGCACGGTCAATCCATCTTTATTTATGGTTTGCACGGCCACGGCTTCCATCTTGACCGGCTCCTTTACCTGCAGGGCTTCCGTTAGGTTCATCATATAATCCGCTTTGATGCGGCGCCTGCCCAGCTTCCGCGAGATGTTTTCGATGTAGCCAAGGTAGCTGTCCCCGATCCGTCCGTCGGCATAAGCATCCGGCGCCGCTTCGGTGGAGGCCGTGAACAGCAACAGGTCTTTTTCAGGCACATACACAAAACCGGATATGCCCACCAGTTCCTCTGTACGGGGCAGCTGCAAACGAATGAGCCTTGCGTTTTCGAAACGGATGCCTTCCCCGATAGAAAAATCGGAAAGGATCAGGTGATTATGCTTGTGCTTTCCATTGGCCCGGCTGCCCAGCAGCAGCTTATTGTTTACCCAGGCCGACCCTTCAATATTCTGGTCTTGCAGCTGCAGTTCCTTCATGCGGGTATTGAAAAAGGTCAGGTCGCTGGAGACAATACGGTTGTCAGACAGGTTGATCACAACCACTTTGTTCCGGTCTTTGGCAGAAAAAGAGGGAATGCCCACTAGGTAATCCACCGCACCCTGGCGCAGCAGGATGGAGGTTTCGAGGTCGGGTTTGGTCGATTTGGCAATGCGGCGTTCCTTTCCGGGGAATAGCCGCACTTTATCCAGCACCTTGTGATTGGAATCGAGCACCATCATATGAGGCGCGTCGTCGCCGATCACGTACAGGCGGTTCTTGTGGAATTCCAGCGTGGAAGCTGAAGGATAGTCCGGAAGCTGGGTCGTCCGCAGGACTCTCAGCTCCTGAGCCTCAGCCTTTTGGCTGACGATCAAAACGATTAGGATGGCCGTTGCTTTGCAGATGCCCCACTTTTTCATATACCTCGGTTTTGAGTCCCTCCATATAGGATACAATCTTTTTGCCAAGTTCGGTATCGCCGGTGCCTAAGATTTTAGCAGCAAGGATGCCGGCGTTCTTGGCCGCGTTCAGGGCTACCGTAGCCACGGGTACCCCGTTGGGCATCTGCAGGATGGAAAGAATGGAATCCCAGCCGTCGATGGAATTGCTGGACCGCACCGGAACGCCGATAACGGGTACGGGCGTAATGGAGGCTACCATACCCGGCAGGTGGGCGGCCCCCCCGGCTCCGGCAATGATCACTTTCAATCCACGTCCGGCCGCCGTTTCCGCATATTGCATCATCCGCTGCGGCGTACGATGGGCCGAAACCACGGTCAGTTCGTAAGAAATACCGAAAAACTGCAGCATGTCGGCCGCAGGCTGCATCACCGGAAGGTCGGAATCGGATCCCATGATGATGCCGACCAAGGGGTTATCGTTCGGGGTTTGGGGTTTGGAGTTTGGAGTTTGGAGCGTGCTGTTTGGCGTTTGGGGTTCTGACATCTGGTGAACGGTTTTTAAACTTTTGACCTTTCCAATGGGTTTGGTTCAGGTAACTGATAAATATTGCAAGTTTGCCCGCTATATGATCTGCAAGTTCATACAATTCATCGAATTTTTTCTGGTCAAGGTAACCGTTGTCCATTGCTCTGTGCAATTGTGATTGCATCTCAGCTGCTTCACCCTTGGCGGTTGATCTTGCATGAATGAATTCAAGCCGGCTGCTCCTGCCGAATCCTTCTGCAATATTATCCATCACAGAACCTGCCGACCCTCTTATTTGATCACGCAAACGATAATCCTTACTGATCGGCCCTTCAAAGGTAAGGAGGTAAACCCTGCGGCTTAACTTCCTGGCAAATTGCCAGACTTCCAAATCTTCAAATCGTCGTATAGTAGCCATAAAAAAGGTGGAACCTAAATCAGTATTTCCACCTTTTCCATAAGGGAGTAAATGATCAATAAAGGGTAGTGGTTTCCCCAACTCCAAACGCCACAACGTTAAACGCCAAACACTACCGAACAATATCTCCCCGTAACCGCATCAACTCTATCTCCGCAGCCTTCGTATTGAACCGGGCCTGGATGAGGCGGTTCATGGCATCGGCCAGGCTTTGCTGGGCTTCGCGCATTTCAAGGAAGGTGGAGATACCAAGACGGTAGCGCTCCCGGGCGATGAACAGGTTTTCGCGGACGAGCTTGATGTTCTCTTCTTCCAGGGCCAGGGTGCGCTGGTAAAGATCGTAATCGCGGTACGCATTGAGGATGCTGGTATTGATGGCCACCAGGCTGCGTTCGTATTGCAGTTGCTGGTACTGGATATCCAGCTCGGCGGTCTTTATGAGCCGCCGGGTATTGAAGCCATTAAAGATCGGAATGGTGGCCGTCAGCCCGTAGTTCAGGCCGCGGTTGCGGTTCAGCAGCGGCTGGATCACTTCATTGATGACATTCTGGTTCCGGGTCTGGTTGAAGTTGTACGCCGAATTCAATTCCACCACCGGGAACCGCTCGGCCCGCCGCTCCTGGAGCACCAGGGAAGCAATGTCCAGGTTTTTCCGGGCAATGAGCAGCTGGGGGTTGGTGGTTGTCAGACCGCTCTGGACCGAGTCGAGCAGGAGGCCTGCCTGGAAAGTAATGGTAGTATCGGCGACCCGGTATTCGG
>DATAGL010000857.1:0-2302 GCA_036263755.1 Chitinophagaceae bacterium
AGAAGGCGTGCGTCATTACATGGAACACGGCCGCGGTGTAGGCGCCGGTGCCGAGGGCGAGGAACATATAACCGAGCTGGCTCACCGTGGAGTAGGCCAGCACTTTCTTGATATCGTTCTGGCGCAGCGCGATCGTGGCGGCCAGCAGGGCCGTGGCCGCGCCGATGACGGCGATGATCGTATTGGTCAGCTCCGCGCCTTCAGCCGTGTACAGGGCGTTGCTGCGGGCGATCATGTAAATACCGGCCGTTACCATCGTGGCGGCGTGGATCAGCGCCGAAACGGGTGTGGGACCCGCCATGGCGTCGGGCAGCCAGGTATACAGGGGAATCTGGGCGCTTTTACCGGTAGCCCCCACGAACAGCAGCAGGGTGATGCCCGTGATATCGGTGGGGGTCAGCTTACTGAGCCCGGTCGCGGAAAATACAGTGGCAAATTCCACTGAGTTCACCCGGGCGATGAGCCAGAAAACGGCCAGCAGGAAACCGAGGTCACCGATGCGGTTCATCACGAAAGCCTTTTTCGCGGCCTTTGTATAGTCCACATTTTTGAACCAGTAGCCGATGAGCAGGTACGAGCAAAGGCCCACGCCTTCCCAGCCGATGAACATGATGACGAAGTTGGAGCCCATCACCAGCAGCAGCATGGAAAAAACGAACAGGTTGAGGTAGGCGAAGTAGCGGGCAAAATGCTCGCGCTTTTCCTCGTGCATATAAGCGGTCGAATACACGTGAATGAGAAACCCGACACCGGTAATGATCAGCAGGAACAAGGTCGAGAGGGCATCAATCTGGAACGCGAACGGAATCACCAGGTCGTCGAGCCGGATAAAGTCGAAGTACCGGACGGGTGCGGCGGGAAAGTCTTTCTGAATGAAGATCAGCAGCGAAATGATAAAGGAAGCCAGCACGGTTCCGCTGCCGATGAAGCCGGCGGCCGCCTTCGGCAGGTGCTTGCGGCCCAGGCCGTTGATGAGAAAGCCCAGGAACGGCAGCAGCGGAATAAGGTATACCAATTTGCTCATAAGATCGCGATCAGGTTTATTGCCCGGCGGGTACCGGCGCTCAATGTTTTAATCGATTCAGGAAATTGATGTCCACCGAATGGGTGTTGCGGAACATCATAACGATAATGGCCAGTCCCACGCTTACCTCGGCCGCGGCCACTACCATGATGAAAAACACGAACAGCTGGCCTTCGCTGCCCGCCGTGGCGTCGGTGGCAGCCAGACGAGCATGGTGCATTTTGGAAAAGGCCACCAGCAGCAGGTTCACAGCATTCAGCATCAGTTCCACGCACATGAAGATGATGATGGCATTGCGGCGCGTGAGCACGCCGATAATACCGATGACGAACAGGGCGCCGGAAAGAAGGAGGTAATAATTAATGGGCAGATCAGTTGGCATAACGCAGATTTATCGGCAGGGAAGGGACCGGACGGACCGGTCCTCCCGGTTTATTGAATGTTCATGGCTTCCCTCGGGGCCTCGGTCTTGCGGATCTCTTCTTCCGGCAGCGGCGAGCGGCGCTGGGGATCGCGCTTGCCGATCACTACGGCACCCACCATGGCGCTGAGGAACAGTACCGAAGAGATCTCGAACGGCACCACGTAATCGCGGAACAGCACCCGGCCCAAGTTCTCGATCAGTCCGATATTACCCGATATCACCTGGGCCTTCCCGGCTTCCACATCCCGCAGGGCGGCTACCAGCACCAGGAGCAGCGAGCCGCCGGCTACGGCACCGGCCAGCTTCAGCCATTTGTTTTTCCGGGGCTCCGTTTCCTTCCGCAGGTCCATAAGCATCAGCACGTACAGGAACAGCACCATGATGGCGCCGGCGTAGACGATGATGTTCACGATCGCCAGGAACTGGGCGTTGAGGAGCAGGTAGTGCCCGGAAATGGAAAAGAAGGTAATGACGAGCCACAGAACGGAATACACCGGGTGCTTGCTGGTGATGACCATCAGCGCACTGAACAGTGCGAGTACCGACAGGGCCCAGAACAGTATTTGAGAAATTGCCATGCTGCAGGGTTCGTTATTTTTTAGAATTCTGGGTGATCTCGCCCTTTGCCTTGGCATACCCTTCCGGATCTTCTTTCGGGTGCGGGATCAGCAGTTCGTTCTTTCCGTAAATAAAGCCCTCGCGGCCGTAGTTGGCAGGGGCAAAGGTTTGCGACAGGTACACCGCGTCTTTCGGGCAGGCTTCCTCGCAGAGGCCGCAGAAAATGCAGCGCAGCATGTTCACCTCGTAGCGGGCGGCGTATTTTTCCTCACGGTACAGGTGCTCCTCACCAGGCT
>DATAGL010000858.1:0-3730 GCA_036263755.1 Chitinophagaceae bacterium
CCTGCGCAAGGAATTCCTGAAAGACCGGAAGATGGCCTTTTCATTTAACATCAATGACATTTTCAATACGCACCGTTTCGGGAGCATTTTCGATACGGAACAGTTTTACCAGGAAAGCTACCGGAGGCGCAACGTACGGAGCTTCCGGGTAAACCTGACCTATAAGTTCGGAAAGGACAACTTCAATCTTTTCCGCCGCGATGAGCGGAACAACGGGGACGATGACTGATGCCCTGCTGCCCGGAAAAACAAAGGCCCCATCTTCGGGGCCTTTGTTTTTTTATCCGGTGTGGGAGCACCGGATCGTTGCTTTATATGGTTTGGTGAAAAGGCGGAGTTGCCGCAGCGGTATTACTGCTTGTAATATTTGGAGGCGCTGCCGTCTTCGTGCAGCAGGTACAGCACGGTTTTTCCCTGATTATCGATATCTACTTCGTAATCGGTGAACGCAAAGGATTTGTTGGGATAAACTTCCGCGGCCCCGTAATTTTTGGGTGAGGAGTTCCGGCTGGAAGTGTAGGAGCCCCGGGCGCGGTGGAAGGTGATCGCGCTTCCGTCGACAACTACCGAACCGTAGGCCGTCCATTTGGCCCAGGTGGAAACGCCGTAGGAATAGGTGGAGCCATACCCGTCTTCACGGATGGTGCCGTCCTTATTGATCTGGTAACCGAGGAATACTTCGCTGGTGTTCCAGGTGGTGCCGGCCGGGATGTCGTACACCGTGCTGCCCGAAATGGACGTGATGGCCCAGCGGCCCACCAGTTCATCGGGTACGGGATTGGTGCGGGGCGTGGAGATGTTGTTAAAGGATTCCGTGTCTTTCTGACAGCTCATCAGGGTCGTGGCGGCCAGTACGGCCATCAGCAGGATCTTGCGCATGGTTTTGTGGGTTTGGTTTTGATTGCAGGGCAAGATTACGACTGCGGCCCCCGTGATGGAAATCCCTTTGTCATGAACTGAATCATTGCCGGACCGGTCCGGAAAAAAGAAGAACTGAGTTGGGAGGGAATGTTTGGGGTTTGGCGTTTGGGGTTTGTAGTTTGTAGTTGGTGGTTGTTTGTTATAGCAGGTGAAGCGGGTGATGAACTTTTATCCTCATCCCAAAGGAAAGTTCAGTACCAGCAGGATTAACTCCAAACTCCAAACACCAAACGCTCTTATCTTTCCATTCTAAAACCTGCTGGTCATCGAAAAGCTGCTGCAACATATTCAGACCTTTCACCGACTGAGTGCGGAAGCGCGCGAAGCCCTGTATGCATGTTTCGAGCAGAGGGTGCTGGCCAGGAACGAGTGTCTCGTACGGGAAGGAACTACCTGCCGGCATCTATATTTCCTGGAGCAGGGCGCCCTGCGCGGCTACTACCACCTCGAAGGAAAGGAGGTGACGCACTGGTTTGCTTTCGAGAACGACTTCGTGACCTCCCTGCACAGCTTTATCACCGGGCATCCGGCCGTGGAAAATTTGCAGCTGCTGGAAGGCAGCATCCTCTGGGCGATCTCCCGGGAAAAGCTTTCGGGGCTGATGGACCGCTTCCACGAAATTGAACGGCTGGTGCGCATTGTTTATGAAAAATATTACCTCCGGCTCGAGGAGCGGTATGTGAATGCCCAGTTCAAGACCGCTGCCGAGCGGTACGCCGGGCTGCTGGAACAATCGCCGCAGATCATCCAGCGGGCACCGCTCGGGGCGGTGGCTTCCTTTCTCGGCATATCCCCGGAAACCCTCAGCCGCATCCGCGGGCGGCGTTAACAAATCCGGTTGCCGTTTTTGACCTTTGTCAAAAAAAGCCCGGGCCCGGCCGGCTAGGTTTGTCTTCCAAAACAAACAATATGGAACAAAAACAAACCGGCCGCCCTTCCACCGCTTTCATCGGAGCTTCCTGGGCGGCCCTGCTGATCGGCGTGACCGGCTTCAATATTGGCCTCTGGAACGCCACCATGGAGCTGAATGAAAAAGGATATTACTTCACCGTGCTGATGTTCGGGCTTTTCTCGGCCATCTCGGTCCAGAAGGCGGTACGCGATCAGCTGGAAGGCATCCCGGTCACCGGACTGTATTACAGCATCGCCTGGTTCACCACCGTACTGTCCATCCTCCTGCTGACCATCGGGCTCTGGAATGCCGACCTGCAGCGCAGCGAAAAAGGCTTCTACGCCATGTCCTTTGTCCTGAGCCTGTTCGCGGCCATCGCCGTGCAGAAGAATACAAGGGACCTGAGAACCGCGGATTAGCAGGGAACCACGGATTAGCAGGATTTTGTAAGGATTAACGGGATTAGGATTAAAAGATTTGGTTCGCACAGAGCTAGGGAGAAAAGGAGCTATGGAGGAATTTCTCTGCGTCCTCCTTTCCTCCTTAGCGCTGCGCGAAACGTTCAATCCGGTAATCCAACCCCAAACCCATACTGCAATTCATTCCGCTCTTCTGCGGATTCACGAAAGGCCCGGCCCGCCATACGGGCTTTTGTCTTTATTTCGCGCGGCACCGGAACCGGTGTTGCAATGACTACCGCCATGATGAAAACGCTGTTCGCCCTGTGCTGTTTGTGGAGCCCTTTTGCCCTTTGGGCAGCACCGGCTCCCCGGATCGATTATACCATCACCCTGGAGCGCACCGGTGCTGCCGCCGCACTTCAGGTGGAAATGCGTTTTCAGGGAAATGGCTCCGGCAACACGATCTTGTCCGTGCCCTTTGTACCCGGCAGGTCTTCTATCGGCCCGGTGTTAATCAGCAAAATCCGCAACAGCCGGGAGTATCATATAGTGCAGGGCGATTCCTCCCGCCTGCAGGTGACCCATGCACCCGGGGCCTTGCTGACCGTAATGTATACCGTGCATTCCGTTTATGCCGGTTCCCTGCCTCTGCCATCCGATGCCTTTGCCGCAGTTGTTCAGCCCCATTATTTTCACCTCCTGGGCGACCAGCTCTGGGTGGTGCCCGAAGACACCACGCAGCAGAAATACGACCTGAACCTGCGCTGGACCCGCTTCCCGGCCGGCTGGAAGCTCCACAACAGCTATGGCAGTGATGCACCGGTGCAGCGGCTGCAACAGACGATCACCGGTTTCCGGCACGCCGCCTACATGGGCGGCGACTTCCGCCTCCACCGGCTGCTGATCAACGGGAAGCCATTGTATTTCGGCATCCGCGGCCGGTGGAGCTTCAACGATGAAGCAGTTGCGGAAGTGATCCGCCAGACGGTAATGGCCCAGCGCACCTACTGGCAGGACACTACCATCGAACGGTTCACGGTTGGCCTCGTCCCGATGCAGAAGGGTTCGGAAGAGGAGCGGAGCATTACCGGCCAGGGATTGTATTATACGTTTGTCACCGTGGCCACCAACAGCAGGGCATTTGGAATTCCGGACCTGACCTTTCTCTTCAACCACGAGCTGATGCACCACTGGCTCGGCGGGATTATGAAACAGGGCCACCCGGAAAATGACCATAAATGGTTCAACGAAGGGTTCACCGATTATTTCGCCCACCGGGCCATGCGGGAGGGCGGACTGATGGACGAAGCCGAATACACATCCCGGATCAACAGGATCTTCGCTGCCTACTACAACGACAGCACGCACCAGTATACAAATCAGCGCCTTGGGCAGGACTACTGGTCCACGCCGGCATTCCAGCAACTGCCCTACCGGCGCGGACTCCTTTTTGCCCTGTACCTGAATGCTTCCCTGCAGCAGTCCACCTTCGGCCGGGTGACCCTGAAAGAAGTGG
>DATAGL010000859.1:0-3633 GCA_036263755.1 Chitinophagaceae bacterium
GCTGCGCAACAAGGGCGTGGACATTACCGAAGAAGAACAGACCGGGGCCCAGATCGCCATCCTGCTGCACGACATCGGCCACGGCCCCTACTCGCATGCGCTGGAGAAAAAACTCATCCGGGGCGTGCACCACGAGGACATCTCCGTGATGATGATGGAGCTGCTGAACGAGCAGTTCGGCGGCCGGCTGCACACCGCCATCCGGATCCTCAGCGGCACCTATCCGAAACTCTTCCTGCACCAGCTGGTGTCGGGCCAGCTCGACGTGGACCGCATGGACTACCTCAGCCGCGATGCCTTTTACACGGGGGTGGCCGAAGGGGTGATCGGCTACGACCGGATCCTGAAAATGCTGGTGGTGCACGAAGGCGAGCTGCTGGTGGAGGAAAAGGCCATTTATTCGGTAGAGAAGTTCCTGGTGGCCCGCCGCCTCATGTACTGGCAGGTGTACCTGCACAAGACCGTGGTGGCCGCCGAAAAAATGCTGGTCAAGATCATCGAGCGGGCCCAGGAGCTCATCGCCAACGGCGTGGACGTGCCCGTGGCCTCGCCGGTACTCGACTTTTTCCTGAAGAAGCACCACCCGGACGGCAATTTTATCCGCCACCTGGAAAAGTTCTGCCAGCTCGACGATACCGACGTCATGTGCACGATCAAGAACTGGTGCGGCCACCCCGACACGGTGCTCTCGCGCCTGAGCCGGGGCCTGACCGACCGCCGCCTGCTGAAGGTGCGCTTTGAAACGGAGCCCTTCCGGGATGAGGAAGTCAGCGAAAAATGCCGGTCCGTGGCGGAGCGGCTGGGCATTTCCGAACACGATGCGGGCTACCTGGTATTTACCGGGGAGGCGGCGAACACCACCTACAACGCCCAGGACGAGCGGATCCGGATTCTGTTCAAGGACGGGCGGGTATCCGATATCACCAAAGTAGACAACGCACTTATACATCAACATTTCTCCTCCCCTGTCAAAAAATACTACCTTTGCCACTTTAGGTAGAAAGGGTCAGCCACCGAAATAAACCCGGCATTTGACCGTTACATTACCGGACTAATGACAGCCTATGCAGTTTACAGCCGCTCAGATTTCTTTACTGCTCAACGGTAAAGTGGAAGGGAATGCCGACACCCTGGTGACTTCCTTCGGAAAGATTGAGGAAGCACAACCCGATCAGCTGACTTTTTTCGCCAATCCGAAATATGAAGATTTTTTATACAGCACCCAGGCTTCCATTGTCATCCTCAATGACCAGTACGAACTGAAGCAGCCGGTAACCCCCACGCTCATCCGCGTGGCCGACGCCTACACCGCCTTTGCCCAGCTGCTGAGCAAGTACCAGGAAATGGCCACCCAGCAGCTCCGCGGCATCCAGCAGCCCTCCCACATCCCCGCCTCGGTAAAACTGGGCAGGGACGTATACATCGGCGCGTTTACCTACCTCGGCGACAACGTGAAGGTGGGCGACAACACCAAGATCTTCCCCAATACCTATATCGGCGACAACGTGCAGATCGGCGCGGGCTGCGTCATCCATCCCGGCGTCAAGATCTATTTCGGCTGTATCCTGGGCAGCAACGTGGTCATCCACGCCGGCACCATCATCGGCTCCGACGGGTTCGGCTTCGCCCCGCAGGCCGACGGCTCGTTCAAAAAAGTGCCCCAGATCGGCAACGTGGTCATTGAAGACAACGTGGAAGTGGGCGCCAACACCTCCATCGACCGGGCCACCATGGGCTCCACCATCATCCGCTCCGGCGCCAAGCTGGATAACCTGATCCAGATCGCACACAACGTGGAAGTGGGCCAGAATACGGTGATTGCAGCCCAGGCCGGGGTATCCGGCTCCACCAAGATCGGCGCCAACGTCATGATCGGCGGGCAGGCCGGCCTCGTGGGCCACATCCAGATCGCCGACGGCGCCAAGATCAACGCCCAGAGCGGGGTGTCCAAATCGCTGAAAACGCCCAACAGCGCCGTTACGGGCTCCCCGGCCTACGACTATACCTCGGCCCTGCGCAGCCAGGCCGTGTTCCGCAACCTCCCCGAAATGGAAAAGCGCATCCAGGAGCTGGAAGAGCTGGTGAAGCAGCTGCTGGCGGAGAAAGCGCTGTAGGAATGTCGAACAAGGAATAACGAGGGAAGAAATTTGAAGGGGTTCAATACAAATAACCAATATTCAATTTTCAATATTCAAGGTTCAAATAGGAAGGCCGGTTCAGCCAAAGTTGACAGGAACCGTACGGCCTCTGCTTTGCCTTTCCCTGACCTTCTTCGTGAACCTTTGTATCCTGGTGCCTCTGTGGTTCCCAAGCAGCCAGCCCCGATCCGCACCTTGCACATTGAAAATTGCGTATTGAGCATTGAATATTGAATATTGCTTATTCCCAACCCCTCCCCTTCGCCCTTCTTCCCTCGTTATTCCTTGTTCGACATTCCCTCCCTTTTTTAACGTCTTCTGCCTTCTGAAAGTGCCGTGAAATCGGTACATTTGCTGGAATGGACCCGTTCCAACGGAAGTCCCAAATTCTCCCTTAAAATGAGCGATATTTTAGAAACGATCACAACCCCCGTACCGGTCGCCAGCACCGGTTACGGAGCAGACAGCATCCAGGTCCTGGAAGGCCTGGAGGCAGTTCGGAAGCGTCCCGCGATGTATATCGGCGATATCGGCGTCAAAGGCCTGCATCACCTGGTGTACGAAGTGGTGGACAACTCGATCGACGAGGCCCTGGCAGGGCACTGTAAGAACATTGCCGTAACGATCCATGAAGACAACTCCATTTCCGTGGAAGACGACGGCCGGGGTATCCCTACCGGGATCCACGCCAAAGAGGGCCGCTCGGCCCTGGAAGTGGTGCTGACGGTACTCCATGCCGGCGGTAAGTTCGACAAGGGCAGCTACAAGGTGTCCGGCGGTCTGCACGGTGTGGGTGTGAGCTGCGTCAACGCCCTTTCCACCAAGCTGCACGTTACGGTACGCCGCGAAGGCAAGATCTTCGAGCAGGAATACCGCATCGGCGTGCCCCAATACCCGGTCCGCGAGATCGGTGCCTCGGAAAATACCGGTACCACCGTGCATTTCTGGCCCGATGAAACCATTTTCACCTCCGTCGTGTACATCAAGGATATCCTGGAAGGCCGCCTGCGCGAGCTGTCGTTCCTGAACCGGGGCATCTCCATCACGCTGAGCGACCTGCGGGAAAAGGACGAAGAAAGCGGCCTCACCTACAGCAAAACCTTTTACAGCGAAGGCGGTATCGTGGAGTTCGTGGAAATGCTGGACAAGAACGCCGGCCGCACCCCCCTCATCCCCAAGATGGTGTACGTGGAAGGCCGCGACGAAAAGACCAACGTGGCCGTGGAAGTAGCCACCAGCTACAACGACAGCTATACCGAGCACATTTACTCCTACGTCAACAACATCAATACCATCGAAGGCGGCACCCACGTGGCCGGCTTCCGGCGCGCCCTTACCCGGGTGTTCAAAAGCTACGGCGACAAGCAGGGGCTTTTTGAAAAGGCGAAAGTGACCATTGAAGGCGACGACTTCCGCGAAGGCCTGAGCGCCGTGATCTCGGTAAAAGTGCCCGAACCCCAGTTCGAAGGCCAGACGAAGACCAAGCTCGGCAACA
>DATAGL010000860.1:0-1631 GCA_036263755.1 Chitinophagaceae bacterium
CAGAAAAAAAATAAAAGCAGGAAGATCAAATCCCTGTCGGGACAGGCATTGGCCGTTGCCGGATCAGTAACGGATCACCGGGCAGTCGTAGGCATTGCGCGGGCCGAAGGCATAATTGAGCCCGACGGAAACCGAGTAATAATGGTCCTTCAGGTCGGGGTTGGCGGCCCGGCTGAAGCCATCCAGGTAGTCGGAGGACATCACCCGGTACCCCACTTCCGTATTCAGGTAAAGCCGGTCCTTCAGCGGGTATCGTACCCCCACGCCCACCGGTACCACCGGAATCACCCGGGGCAGGGGTCGTGCGAGATCAGCTGCCAGGCCTTCACTGATGGTTTCCCGCGAAAAATACGTGGCATTGTACTGGCTGAAGTCGCGGCGGATGCGGAGGAGTGCAGCGCCGGCGCCGGCAAACAGGTAAGGATTGATCTTATGTTCTGTTCCGATCGGGTAGTACACCAGGGCCACCGTAGCTTCGGTGACGGGTGTGGTAAACCGGAAATTTCGTTGCTGCCGCCATTCAGGCGAGGGGTAACGGGCATCATTTCCCCGGAGCCCGCCCCGGGTGAGGTCCAGCCGCGCGGCCAGCTTGCCGGAAAACTTCCGGGACACCTGCAGGCCCGCGGCCACGGCGGGAGTTCTCCAGGAGCCCACAGGGGAGGGCGTTAGGTCGCCCTGGTAAATAAACACACCGGCATGAACACCTACTTCAAACCGGCTCAGGTCCACTTGGGCACCGGCCGTAAAGCTGAAAAGACAGGCACATACACAGGGCAACAGGATCCGTTTCCGAAACATTGATTTTGGATTTGTGGTCGATCAAACACCCGGGGCCACAACAGCCCATCCGCTTACCTACAGTGTAAAAATGCCTTCATCCAAATCGTTTACTGGTGGTTGTAACCCGGCCAACAGGAATCCGCCCGGCGCTCCGGGTAAGGGAACCGCATCAGGCCTGCTGTCCGTGCAGGAGGCAGGAGCACCCTGCATTTTGTATAACTGTCATTCGGTGCAAAAAATTGTATGACCGGGCCATCCCCACCGCTTTTTGCCTGCCGGAAGCCTTCCCGGGCGGCCCAGGCCCTGAAGAAAAATCCAGGCCATTACTCCGGCTTGTTCCCCTCTTTGCAGGCTTCTGCCACATGATCCAGCTGCTCCTGGTTGATCCATTTCATGCGGTGGGCATGACGGGCAGCGGACAGCGTTTCGGGAAGCAACTCCATTTCAGTGCCGCTCTTTTGTACTTCCGCGCAGATGGCCTTTACTTCCGCATCGCGGTGTCCATCGGAAACATCCCGGATGTACACGCCCAGGATGCGGCCGGGGTATTCCTGTACCACCTGCCGGTAGATCTCCGGGTCGTGCTGCCCGCTGTCGCCGATGCAGATGAACTTCAGGTTCGGAAACGTATCGAGGATGCGGCAGATCTGGCTGTGCTTGAATGCCTGCTCGGTCGGCGCCACGTCGCTCTTGTCGAACCGCAGGCCTTTGTCGCGCAGGAAAAAAGGGCCCTCCGGTATATCATGGTACCGGAAGAAATGATCCAGGAGGTCAAAGAGGTTCCACTCGCTGCCGCTGACATAGAACAGCGTGTTCGAGGTCCGGTCATCATAACCATTGCACAGGGCCCT
>DATAGL010000861.1:0-6087 GCA_036263755.1 Chitinophagaceae bacterium
GCTAAAAAAAGCGTATTTTCAGGAACTCCGATACAAACCAGGGATGCCGGATTTTCGTTAGTTAGGCGGTCCCCGGATGCAGCGGCGGTACCATCATCCAGCATGCAGGAACGAAACACCACTCCCCTCCCCCGGCGGCTCAGCCGTCCCTTATTTATCGGGCTTTGCCTTTGCCTGCTGGCTGCCGGTTGCCGTAAAACGGGGATCCAGGGAGCCGAGCCGCTGAATGCGGAATTTTACCCGATCAGCCTTCCGGAAGAAAACTACCCCTTCCTGCTCCGGCTCGAAAATGCTTCAACCGGCGCCACCTCCTATGAATGGGAATGGGGCGAGGGACACCGGTCCACCGATGAATCGCCCAGGATCTCCCGTACCAACAGCGCACCGCTCCGGGTAAAACTGATAGCCCGCAACGGAAACCGGTCGGACTCCACCACCCGGTACATCCGTATGCCGTACCGGGCCCGCAGCGTCGCCCTTGTTTACCTTATCCCGGCGGATATGCATTTCGACAAAACCCTGTATGAAGACCTGAACAATGCTGCCCGGTCCATCCGGGACTGGTATACCAGCCAGATGAACGGACTCCGGTTCCGCCTGAATGACCCGGTGGTGGATACCCTGTCGAGCAAAAGAGAATCTTCCTGGTTCCTTCAGAACCATCCTGCGTTTCAGGACGGCTCACCGGTCTGGTACCAGAACGGACGCGGGGAAGTATTCAACCAGCTGGACCGCAGCCTCTATCCCACCACCAACCAGGTGATCCTGCTCTTTCTGCCGGTGTCCTCTGAAAACGGCACGGTTTCGTTTGGCGGGTTTTCCTTCGTTTTCGGCCGGTTTGCCGCTTTTTCGCGGGAAGCCATCGGTTTGCTTTCCCACCCCGATGCCTTCACCCGCCGCCGGGGCCTGCACCTGGTAGCCCACGAACTGGGACATGCCCTCGGGCTGGCCCAGAACAATTATTACCGCAGCCTGCTGTATGATCCAGGAACCGGGGCGGCGCCCATAGGCAGCGGACCGCCTTCCCTGTTTCCCGATTGCGTACTCATGCCGGTAGAAAAAGCAACGTTGAAAGAAAGCGGGTTCTTCGATTAAAAGGTGCCGGCCTGTTTACCTGCCTCAACATTCTCCGAACCCGTTCAGGCTTTTACCCCAGGTAACCCGACTCCTGCGGACCGTGACCGGAGGATCGTTTCCCAACCTGTTGCCTTATCTTTCCAGGCAGAAAAAGGCAAACCATCATGGAGTTACGGATTTTTACCGATAATCAGCAATTGGCCCGACAGGCAGCCGCAGATGTGCTGGACTGGATTTCCGGCAAGGAAAAACCGCTGCTTTGCGTGGCTTCCGGAGACAGCCCGGCCGCCATGTACCGGGAACTGAGCCGCAAAGCAAAGGAAGGGGCCTGGCAGCCCGGCCGGGCATTTTTTGCCGGCCTGGATGAATGGTGGGGCAAGAATGGAAGCGACCCCGGCAGCTGCCGCCAGTTGCTCGACGAACAGTTATTCAACCACCTCGATCTTGCGCCCGGACAGTTGTGCTTTTTCGATGGGCGGGCGGAACAGCCCGGCCCGGAACTGGAAAAGATGAACGCTTTCCTGGAGCAGCATGGCCCCATCGATGTGGCCGTAGTGGGCTTAGGGCTCAACGGCCATATCGGTTTTAACGAACCCGGCGTGGATCCAACGCTACGCACCCACATCATTGATCTGGAAGAAGACACCATCCGGACAGGTCAGAAATATTTCCCGGGACCCCAGGAACTATCCAAGGGGATTACCATGGGACTGGCAACCCTGCTGGAAGCCCGGCATATCCTGCTGGTAGTGAACGGCGCCCATAAAGCAGACATACTTTCCCGGGCTCTTGAAGGTCCGGTTACCGGAAGCCTCCCGGCTACCCTGCTGCGCCATCATCCCGGACTGCATATTTATGCCGACGCCGCCGCGGCCTCCCGTTTATCTGCTTCCAAAACAGAAAATACATGAGACACCCCGGTACGGTACCCGTCATCGGGATCGATATGGGCGGCACCAACCTGCGCGGGGCCCGGGTGCAGCCCGGACAGGCCATCCGGCTTCAAACCCTTTCTGTCAATAGCGGAGGAACGGAATCGGAGGTGCTCGGACAGTTGTTTTCCGTGGTGGAAAACCTGCTGACCCCGGAGGTGAAAGGGATCGGTCTCGGCGTTCCTTCTGTCGTGGACCTTTCCTCCGGTACTGTTTATGATGTTCAGAACATCCCCTCCTGGAAGGAAGTGCCCCTGAAAAACCTGCTGGAAGACCGTTTCTCCCTGCCGGTCCAAGTAAATAACGATGCCAACTGTTTCGCCCTCGGTGAATATTATTTCGGCCAGGCCAAGGGCTCAGCCGCTTTTATCGGGCTGACCATCGGGACAGGCCTTGGTGCCGGACTGATCCTGAACGGAAAGTTGTTTGCCGGACCGAACGGCGGTGCGGGTGAAGTGGGCATGCTGCCTTACCGGGACAAGGTTTTGGAGTATTATGCCAGCGGCCAGTTTTTCCGGAATGTTTACGGCACCAATGGCAAGGAAGTGTTTGCTGCCGCACTCCGCGGCGATCCCATGGCTTTGGAACAGTTTTCGGAACTGGGGCGGCACCTGGGACAGGCCTTTACCGCCCTCCTCTATGCCTACGACCCGGACCGGATCGTAATCGGCGGATCGGTGGCAGCTGCCTGGCCCCTGCTGGAACCTTCCGTGACCCAAGCCCTCCGAACTTTTGCTTTTCCGAGGTCGGTCCAACGCCTCCGCATCAGCGTATCGGAGCTGGAAAATGCCGGCGTACTCGGCGCAGCGGCTTTGCTTTGGGATGCAGGCTTTGTTTCGGGATAAAGCTGTATCTGCCACAAATTGATGGCATTTTATGTTGCGGAGCTAATATGAGAAGCTATCTTTTCTTACTGGTCTTGTATAATTAGATAAAGAGGTTTGGACGGTGACTACCGTCTCGAAGTATGCCGCAGGCATTCCCTAAGAGTATCCATCAACCAATTTTTATAAATGCAAAAAGTCCGGTCGTACCGGACTTTTTGCATTTATGCATTCTTTCCCAGCTTACCGGACGGCCGGGTCCTTATAGTTTTTGCCCGCATCATCAATGACCAGCACCCAATCTGAACCCCGTCCTTCGGAATGGGGCTGTAGTTCGAGTATACCTTCATTTTTTTGTTCGTCCAGGGGAAGTGTTCGGCCGTCGCGGGGATTAAACCACCAGACTCGGAGCATACCACCCTTGATCTTATCAGTAGCCAGCTTTATCTTTTTACCATAGGGAAGATACGCCAGTAGGAAGTCGCCGTCCGCGGAAACGGAAGCCACGTTATATTCCGCCCCTTCCGGATTAGGGCTCAGGATGAGAGACTGATCGGGCACCAGGCGCTGCCAGGGCCGCTGTTCCAGCATACGTCTCATCAGGCCCGTTTGAGTTGCCCCTGCATGATGCAGGGCAGTTTTCCAATGCGTACGCGCCCAGGAAATCGGTTTCCGCTCTTCGGTGTAAAACTGCCAGATGTTGTGGTTTCCGTAGGTATGGCCGAAGGCACCGGAAAGCATACTCCACCAGGCGCACTGCCGCGCATCGAAATCATCCATCCAGCCATGCTGCGCCGGATTGAATTTATTGGGATGGTCCTCGTAACGTGGCTCACCGTCCAGGTGCGGCCTCAGCGGATCCATAGAAAGATGTTTCTGGTTAAACAGGTAATTTCTGGAGTCATTCCCATGGCCAGTCTGCGACATATGAAAATCTATCCAGTTTTCCCCATTAAAGAAATCGGATGAACTTTTGCCGCCCTGCGGATGGAAGGTCATCAGGTGCCGGCCGCCATCGCCCTGTTTCAGTCCTGCTGCCATCGCCTGGATGATCTCCCGGTCCTGAGGTTCATCAATGTCCCGGTCCCCGCCCATCACCCAGACTACCGGTTTGGCCTTGTACCGGCGTCCCACAAAAACACCAAACTGGCGCGCATTTTCCGGCGTGAATACTTCCGGCCCCACCCCCCATTTCTTATTCCATTTATCCCCCCAGGAAGGCAAAAGGGCTATGATCAGCCCAAGGCTCTCTGCTTTATTAATGATATAATCCACATGTTGGAAATAGGCTTCATTGGGACGCCCCGGGTCATTATTCAATAAAGGTGTATGACCATAAGGATTGGGCACGGTCAGCCCTTCAAGCTCCGCCAGGATTACAGCCTGAATAACCGTAAACCCCTTAACCTTCCGGTCTTTCAGATAAAGGTCGGCTTCTTCCCGGTTGAGGCGGTGAAACAGCTCCCACCCTGTATCGCCCAACCAGAAAAAAGGCTTGCCGGTTTCGGTGACCAGGAAGCGCTTGTCCATTGAGATCTTTAACTGCGCCTGTCCCCAGGCCGTCATCAGCACCAGAAAGATAATGATAGAAATGCGGTTCATACCAGTAGATTTATACGCTGAATGAAAATAAGCTACACTGCCTTACAGGGAGTATTCTTTTCACTTTTACCCGGTCGGCGTCTAATTGGTAGCCGCCAAACGGGACTCACTGCCCGACCCTCACTGCAATAGTTTACTGCCGGGCGGCGGATAATTTTTAGCCGCGACCTCCACCACGTACACCCAGTCAGGGCCTTCACCTTCGTTCCACGGCAATAGATTCCAGACAGGCTGGTGCGTCCCCGTATTGTCAAAGGTTCCGGCCGGCCGGGCCATCCCGGTGCGGGGGTTGAACCACCATCCGCACAGTCTGGAAGCAGCAAGGCATTCCGTACGCATCCGGAACGAGCGGCCGGCGGGCAGGTACACCATGATAAAGGTCGCATCTTTCTTCCCCCGTACCCCATCGCGGGTAGCCTGCAAGTGAAGTCCGGGCCGGTTTTCGATGGGCAGCAGGGTATTACTATCCGGCAGCAGCACTGACTGGTCCGGAATCCGGCTCAGGTAGGGCCTTGATTCCATCAGCCGCCGCAAGTGCCCCATCTGGAATGCCCCGGGCAGGTCCAGGGAAGACTGCCAGGTATTCCGGGCATAGGCCACGCCGTTTTTTCCGCTGTGCATCTGCCAGATATCGTTGCAACCATAAGAGATACCGAATCCCCCGGCAAATACACTGTAATAAGATGAGACCCGCACATCATAATCGGTAAACCGCCCGTTGCTCGGGTGAAAGGAAACGGCGCCGTCCTCGTAGTTCGTTTCGGCATCCAGTACCGGCTTGGGAGGCTGACGCTCATAGTCCTTTTCCACGTAGGCAAAGCTGTTGGCAAACCTGGAAGCATGGCCCGTCTGGATCATATTAAAATCCAGCCAGGAAGCCTGGTGCCAGAAAACCGAGGACGACCATCCGCCGTTGGGATGGTAGGTCATCAGGTGCCGGTCCTCATCTCCGATACGCAGGCCTTTCGCCATCTCCTCCCAGGTAGCCTCATACCCCTGAGGGTTCCGGTCACCGCCCAATACCCAGATAATATTCGAAAAATGTTTGTACCGTTTGCCCAGGAAGATCCCGTACTGCCTTGCGTTTTCAGGGGTAAAGAAATGCCGGGGCGGAAAAAGCGGGTGTTTTTCCTTTACGGCCCATGAGCCCCAGGTAGGGAGCAGTGCGATATACAACCCCTGCTTTCCTGCCTTTTCAATCAGTTCATCCACATACCGGAAATAAGCTTCATTCGGCCGGGTGGCATCCAGGTCATGAAAAGGAACCTGGCCTTCGGTATTGGGATCGGTCAGCCCGTTCATTTCCGATACTAGGACCGCCTGGATTACATTGAACCCCTTTGCCGCCCGGTTCGCCAGGTACATATCCGCTTCGTCCCGGTTAAGTTTATGAAACAACTCCCAGCCCGTATCACCCAGCCAGAAAAAAGGCGTTCCTGCTTCCGTCACCAGGAACCGCCGGTTCTCGCTTACCCTGAGCCAGGGAAGGCCTGCCGGTTGCGCACCGGCTAAAAGCTGAAACAGGCAAAGAATGGTGAGCAGAGGAATGCGCAAGGTGTTTGGTGTTTGTGGTTAATGGTTTGTGGTTTGAATACG
This sequence comes from Chitinophagaceae bacterium, assembly GCA_036263755.1. Taxonomy (GTDB): domain Bacteria; phylum Bacteroidota; class Bacteroidia; order Chitinophagales; family Chitinophagaceae; genus Flavisolibacter. The sequence continues at coordinate 6,032 of DATAGL010000861.1, forward strand.
GATTGGGTTGCACGCAAAGGCCGCGAAGACGCGGAGGATATGTTGTAACTTCAGTA
>DATAGL010000862.1:0-3067 GCA_036263755.1 Chitinophagaceae bacterium
CCTTTACTGCGGTTCAATCCGCTGAAGTGGGACCAGCGGATCGAGCCCCTGAAATACAACGAGAGCAAGCAGTATTACCTGGAGTCGCTGGAGCAGATATCGATTCAGGCCTGCGCTTATTTTTTCGACCTGCTGCAGGCCCAGGTGAATTACGGGATCGCGCAAATGAACTTTTCGAATACCCAAAACCTGTTGCGGATCGCCGACGAGAAATTTGAAATGGGCAAGATCTCCAAAAATGAAATTTTGCAGCTGAACCTGGAACACCTGAAAGCGCAGAAAGCCGTGGGCATTGCCCGTCGCGATATGGAAATGGCCACCCTGAACCTGCGTGCCTATATTGGCCTCCAGGGTACGGACCGGCTGGCCCTGGTGCTCCCGGATGCGGTCATCCGGATGTCGGTGGATACGGCAAAGGTGGTGGCCGAAGCTTTGGAGAACCGGTCGGATGCCATCGGGTTTGTCCGGCGGATCCTGGAAGCGAAACGGGAGGTGTCCCGGGCAAAAGGCGAGAACGGGCTGAATGCCACGGTAACGGCGCGGATCGGCTTTTCCAAAAGCGCCCGGACCATTGCCAAGGTTTACGATGCGCCCATCAACCAGCAGGCTTTTCAGCTGGAGCTGGATATACCGATCCTGGATTGGGGCCGTTCGAAGTCGCGGACAAAGACTGCCGAGGCCCTGCAGCAGTTTACCGAGTACGCGGTGGAGCAGGACCGGCAGCATTTCGCACAGGAGATCTATACGCAGGTGACCCTGTTTGAAATGATGAAGGACCAGCTGCTGCTGACCGCGAAAGCCGACAGCATTGCCTCGGAAAAATACCAGATCGCCCGGGAACGGTATGTACTGGGAAACCTGAGCATTACCGACCTGAGTATCGCGTTCCAGGAAAACGACCAGGCGAAGCAGGACTATGTGTTTGCCCTGAGGGATTTCTGGGGCGCCTACTACCAGCTGCGCTACCTGTCCTTATACGATTTTGAAAAGAACCAGAAAATACATTTTAAATAACTTTTAATTCTTTTATATGAACCATGCTTCCGTTGAACCAGTCAACCTCCGTAATGACCTGACCCATCCGGGCCACCCGATGATCCGGTTACAGAACATTCATAAAGTATATCGTACCGATACGGTAGAGACCCTGGCGATCAATGATATCAGCCTCAACGTGGAAAAAGGTGCATTCCTTTCCATCATGGGTCCCTCCGGGTGCGGCAAGAGCACCCTGCTCAATATCATCGGGCTGCTGGATAAGCCGACCCGCGGTGCGGTGCTCATCGACGGCCAGTCCACCGGGCAGCTGTCCGACAAGGGGCTGGCGCAGTTCCGGAATCAAAAACTGGGGTTCATCTTCCAGAGCTACCACCTGATCAACGACCTGCGGGTGTCCGACAATGTGCAGCTGCCGCTGCTGTACCGCGCTTCCACGGGAAAGGAAAGGGCCCGGCTGGCGGCAGAAGCACTGGAGAAAGTGGGGCTGAGCAACCGGATGAAGCATTTTCCCACGCAGCTTTCCGGCGGGCAGCGGCAGCGGGTGGCCATTGCGCGGGCCATCGTGGGTCAGCCGGAGATCATACTGGCCGATGAGCCTACCGGGAACCTGGACAGCGTCATGGGCAATGAGGTGATGGACATCCTGCTGGAGCTGAACCGGCGGGAAGGCACGACCATCATCATGGTCACGCACGACGAAAACATGGCAAAAAAAACCCACCGGCTGGTGCGGCTCTTCGACGGAAGCCAGGTACTGTAACCGGTGAAGGCAGCCGGAACGCGCAGTGCAACAAGAGATCCTTCCCGAAGCCGTCCTTTTTCCCTCCATTCTACATAACTGAAAAATGCTTACGAATTATTTTAAAATAGCCATTGCCGTGCTGAAGCGGAGAAAGTTCTTCACCTTCATCAGCCTGTTTGGCATCAGCTTTACGCTGACCATCCTCATCGTGGTGGCGGCCTTTTTCGACCACCTGTTCCGGGCCGGCTACCCGGACGTACACCGGGACCGCTCTTTGTACGTGGACCGCGTCATCCTGCAAACGGAAGAAGACTGGAACATCACCAGTCCGCCCAGCCTTTATTTTTTGAACCAGTATGTGCAGCAGCTGAAGACCCCGTCGAAGATCGCGATCTCCTCCCTGGCCCGGAAGACGAATATTTATGTACAGAACAGGAAGCTTTCCATCAGCTACAAATACACGAATGACCAGTACTGGGAGGTACTCGCCTATCAGTTCATCGAAGGACGGCCGTATAACCGGCAGCAGGTCGCCGGCGGAGAACGGGTAGCTGTTCTGTCCGAAGCGGCGCGCGATAAGTACTTCGGCAAGGATGCGCAGGTGGCCGGCCGGTTCATTGAAGCGGAGAACGTCCGGTACCGGGTCATCGGTGTGGTAAAGAACGTACCGGTAACGCTGCCGCATGTGTATGCCGAGATCTACCTGCCCTATACCGTTGCCCGGACGCATGCGGCTTCCGATCATTCGCTGATGGGGAATTATACCGCGATCCTGCTGGCCGGTTCCGAAGAAGACCGGGAGGAAATGGGGGAAGAATTCCGGCAGATGGCTGCCAAAATTCCCTTACCCGGCAAGGAGTACCGGAAAATGTACACGTTTGCGGATACCTATTTCACCGGTTATATGCGCAACCTGTTCGGAAACGGGGCGGACTCGGGCCTCGATACGTTTTACACCGTCCTGTCCCTCATCTTGTTTTTGTTTCTGCTGCTGCCCACGCTGAACCTGGTGAATATAAACATCAGCCGCATCATGGAGCGGTCTTCCGAGATCGGTGTCCGCAAGGCCTTCGGCGCATCCTCCCGTACGCTGGTCTTCCAGTTCATTGTAGAGAACATCATCCTTACTTTCCTGGGCGGACTGATCGGGATCCTCCTGTCCGTTGTCCTGTTGTCCCTCTTCAACAGCAGCGGGGTGATTGCCGGTGCGCACCTCCTGGTCAATGGTTCCGTGCTGTTCTATGCGCTGCTGGCCTGTCTCCTTTTCGGATTTATATCCGGCGTGTATCCTGCCTGGCGCATGTCGCGCATCCAGGTGGTCAGTGC
>DATAGL010000863.1:0-5653 GCA_036263755.1 Chitinophagaceae bacterium
GAACCTGTTTGCCGAGAACCCGAAGCAGCTCGAGCGCCTCTACACAATCTTTACCGACCTCAAAGAAGAGATCACGTTCAACCCGATTGCTACGGCCATCCATGAAGGCTTCATCGACGACGACCTGAAGCTCGTGTGCTATACCGATCACCAGATCTTCCAGCGCTACCACAAGTACAAGGTCAAGCAGGCCTACAACAAGAATAAAGCCCTTACCCTGCGCGCGCTGCGCGAGCTGCAGCCCGGCGATTTCGTCACCCACATCGACCACGGCGTGGGCGTTTACAGCGGCCTGCAGAAGATCGAGGTGGCCGGCCGCCTGCAGGAAGCCGTGCGCATCATCTATAAGGACAGCGATATCCTCTACGTCAACATCAACTCGCTGCACAAGATCGCCAAGTATACCGGGAAGGAAGGCACCGTGCCCAAGGTCAACAAGCTGGGCTCCGACGTGTGGAACCGGCTGAAGGAAAAGACAAAGGCCCGCGTGAAGGAGATCGCCTTCGACCTCATCCGGCTCTATGCCCAGCGCAAGGCCCAGGAAGGATTTCCGCATACCCCCGACAACTACATGCAAACGGAGCTCGAAGCTTCGTTCATCTACGAGGACACCCCCGACCAGAGCAAGGCGACCGCCGACGTCAAGAAAGATATGGAAGCGCCCTCCCCGATGGACCGCCTCGTGTGCGGCGACGTGGGCTTCGGTAAAACGGAGATCGCCATCCGGGCCGCCTTCAAGACCTGCATCGACGGCAAGCAGGCCGCCATTCTCGTGCCCACCACGATCCTCGCTTTCCAGCACTACAAAACCTTCAAGGACCGCCTGCGCGATTTCCCGGTGACCGTGGATTTTGTCAACCGCTTCAAAAGCACAAAGGAAAAAAAGGAAACGCTGAAGAAGCTCGAAGAAGGAAAGGTGGACATCATCATCGGCACGCACGCCCTTATTTCAAAGGACGTAAAGTTCAAGGACCTCGGGCTGCTGGTCATCGACGAAGAGCAGAAGTTCGGCGTCAGCCATAAGGAAAAGATCAAGACGCTGAAGACCACCGTGGACTGCCTGACGCTCACGGCCACGCCGATCCCGCGTACGCTCCAGTTCTCGCTGATGGGCGCCCGCGACCTCAGCATCATCAATACCCCGCCGCCCAACCGCCAGCCGATCCAGACGGAAGTGCGCGTGTTCCAGGAAGATTTTATCCGCGACGCTATCTATTACGAAACCGAGCGGGGCGGGCAGGTGTTCTTTATCCATAACCGCATCCAGGGCCTGGCCGAAATGGCCGGCCACATCCAGGGGCTTTGCCCCGACCTCAGCATCGGCTGGGCGCACGGACAGCTGGAAGGCCATGAACTGGAAGAGCGCATTCTCGACTTCATCGACAAGAAATACGACGTACTGATCTGCACCAATATCGTGGAAAGCGGGGTGGACATCCCGAACGTCAACACCATCATCGTCAACAACGCCCATCATTTCGGCCTCTCCGACCTGCACCAGCTGCGGGGCCGCGTGGGCCGGAGCAATAAAAAGGCCTTCTGTTACCTGCTGGCCCCGCCGATGAGCACCCTGCCCACCGACTCGCGCAAGCGCCTGCAGACGCTGGAGCAGCACAGCGAGCTCGGGAGCGGCTTCCAGATCGCCATGCGCGACCTCGACATCCGCGGCGCGGGCAACCTGCTGGGCGGCGAGCAGAGCGGCTTCATGGCCGAGATCGGCTTCGAAATGTACCAGAAGATCCTCGACGAAGCCATCCGCGAGCTGAAGCGCACGCAGTTCAAGGATCTGTTCAAGGACGAGATCTCCAAACAGGATGACTTCGTGCAGGACTGTACCATCGATACCGACCTGGAGATCCTTATTCCCGACTCGTACGTGGAGAACATCACCGAGCGCCTCACCCTTTATTCGCGGCTCGACAACTCCGATACGGAGGAAGAGCTAAAGCGGATGGAAGAGGAATTCGCGGACCGCTTCGGACCGATGCCGCCGCAGGTGCAGGACCTCTTCATCACGGTGCGCTGCCGAAAGCTGGCCGTAGGCCTGGGTTTTGAAAAAATGACCCTGAAAGACGACACGCTCCGCTGTTACTTCATCAACCGGCCGGACTCGCCCTACTTTGAATCCGACCTGTTCAAATCCATCCTCGACTACCTCGCTACCGGTACCAACAAGGCCCGCCTCAAACAGGCCGGCAAAAACTTCCTCCTCGTCGTTGAGCCGGTAAAAAGCATGCGCGAGCTGTACAGCTTTCTGCACCGGATGCATGAAGCGGTGGTGGCCCAGCCGGCGTCTTGAGGAACAGACGAATAACGATTGAAGAATATCGAAGGATAAGGACAAGGAGGAATTTATGAAGGTGAGCAGGAAAGAACGTTCTTACTTCCCTCCTTAAACCTTGCATTTCCCTTCGATATTCTTCAATCGTTATTCGTCTGTTCTGCGGTTCTTCTGCCTCCGCCAGCCCTCACCGCCTTTCTCTTCCGGTTCACCGAAAAATCCTCCCATCCGCCGTCTGGGTCTGGGTTTTCCCTGTTTTTATGCTACTTTTAAAGTAAGAAGATATCCATGGAACCGAACCGCCTGCTTCTGTTGGCAGCCTTTCTGCTGCTCCGGCCGCTGCTTTCCCCTGCCCAGCAGCCCCCTCCCGTACTGCGCCTGGGCCATGCCCGTTTTGCCACCGCTCCCAATATCACCACCGCTGTCGACTCCTTTAACCGGAAACATGTACCCGGCAAAAAAGAGTTTGCCGTGCTCCAGTTCGATGAGCTGCCGGCCCCCGCTTTACGGCGCGAGCTGGCGGCGGCCGGCGTGGAGCTGCTGGAATATGTGCCCGACCGGGCCTACACGGTCCTGCTTTCGGCAAAACTGAACGCCGGGCTCCTGCAGAAGGCCCGGGCGCGCACCCTGCACCGGCCCACCCCGAAACAAAAGATGCATCCCGACCTCGCTGCCGGCCGGATTCCGCCGCACGCGGTCCAGGGGGGCGGAACCGTGGATACCTGGATCTCCTTTCCCGCATCGTACCGGGCGGAAGAAGTAATGGCCGGGCTCCGGTCCGCCGGGATCGCCGTAACCCGGCACGACCTGAAAGCCTACCGGGTGCTGCACGTGCGGGTACCGGCCGGGCGGATTGAAGAGTTGGCCGGCTTTTCATTCGTGGAATACGTTCAGCCGGCACCGCCGGCGGATCAGCCCCTGAATTTCAACAGCCGGGCCCTGAGCCGTTCCGGCGCCCTCACCGGCTCCGTCGCCAACGGCGGCCTTGGGCTCAACGGTGCCGGCGTGGTCGTGGGTGTTGGCGACAACAGCGACCCCCAGACCCATCCGGATTTTCTGGGCCGGATCATCAGCCGGTCGCCCGTGCCTCCGGCCGGCCACGGCAACCACGTAACGGGTACCGTTGGCGGGGCGGGCAATCTCAATGAACTGTACCGGGGCTATGCGCCCGGCGCAACCATCATCGGCCAGCTGTTCGGCGGGATTTTCCTCAATGCTGCCCTCTATGTACAGGACTACGGCATGGTAATCACCAACAATTCGTACGGGGCCCTGCTCGGGTGCAGCAACAACGGGGTGTATGACCTGTATTCCCGGATCCTGGACCAGCAGGCCTTCGAGTTTCCTCACCTGCAGCAGGTGTTTGCGGCCGGCAACAGCGGGCTCGATGCCTGCGCGCCTTATGCCACGGGCTACCACACGGTGCTGGGCGGGTACCAGGCGGCCAAGAACGTTATTACTGTAGGGGCTACGAACGACAGCGGCCTGATCCGGCCCTCCTCCAGCCGGGGACCGGTGCGCGACGGCCGGCTCAAACCCGAGCTGACGGCCATGGGCGATTTTGTGGCCTCTACCTGGACCAGCGGCTACGGCTACGGCAGCGGTACCTCTATGGCGGCCCCGGCGGTCTCCGGCGGACTGGCCCTGTTGTACCAGCGGTACCGCCAGCTGTTCGGCGGCGCCAACCCGAAGAGCGGACTGATGAAAGCCCTCGTGTGCAACGGCGCCCAGGATTTTGCGAACCCCGGTCCCGATTTCCAGCATGGCTTCGGCAACCTGCACCTCGTGCGCAGTGCCGATATGCTGGAGCAGGGCCGCTATTTCAATGCCACCGTGTTGCCGGGCGGCACCAATACGCACACCATTACGGTTCCAGCCAATACGGCCCGCCTGAAAGTAATGCTTTACTGGCACGACCCGGCCGCCTCGGTGCTGAGCAGCCGCACGCTGGTCAACGACCTCGACCTGGAACTAACCGACCCGGGCAACGCCCTGTCCCTGCCGCTGGTGCTGGATACGGCGGCCGCTGCTCTTGGAAATGCAGCAGTCCCGGGGGCGGATCATACCAACAATATGGAGCAGGTGGTACGCGAAGCCCCGGCTGCCGGTACCTATACCCTTCGCGTCAAAGGCACGGCCATCGCACAGAACCCTTCCCAGGAATACTTTCTCGTATACGATATCATTCCTCAATCGGTTACTCTTACCCATCCGTTCGGGGGCGAAACCTTTCTGCCGACCGACGTGGCCCTTAACGCCACCAAGGTGAGCTGGGATGCCTACGGTAACGCTTCGTCCACCTATACCCTGCAATGGACGGCAAACGGTACTACCTGGTCCAACATGGCCACGGGCCTCGCAGCCGGCCGCCGCCTCTTTACCTGGTGGATCCCCGATACGGTGACCGATAAGGCGCAGGTGCGCGTGATCCAGGATGCCACGGGGCTCACCCATACGAGCCAGCCCTTTGTAATCCTGAAAGCGCCCACGGTTTCCCTGGCACCGGTGCAGTGCGAAGGCTATATCAATATGAACTGGACGGCCGTGAACGGCGCCACCGATTACGAAGTGATGATCCTGAGGGGCGGTACCGAAATGCGCCCCGTGGCCGTTACTGCCGGAACCAATTATGCCATCGGCGGCCTGTCCAAAGACTCCACGTACTGGGTGTCCGTGCGGCCGCGGATCAACGGGAAGCCGGGGCGCCGCGGCGTGGCCATATCGCGCCTGCCGGCCACCGGCACCTGTGCCGGAACACTGTCCAACGGCGACCTGAAGCTCAACGGCTTTGTCGCCCCTTATTCCGGACGGGAATTCACCGCCTCGCAGCTGGGTGCGGCTGCACCGGTGACCGTGCAGGTGAAGAACCTGGATGATGTGCCGGTGACCGGCTTCACCCTGCGCTATTCCCTGAACGGGGGTCCCTGGGTGACGGAAGCCCTGGGCGCCACCATCGCGGCCAGGGGCCTGTTCAACCATACCTTCGCCACCCCGGCCAACCTGTCGGCTACGGGCAACTACCTGCTGAAGGCCGAAGTGATCAACAATGCGGCAGACCCCGTGAAAGAGAATGATACGGTAACCGTGGTGCTCCGCCACCTGGCCAATGGGCCGGTGAGCCTGGCGGCCCCGTTCACCGACGACCTGGAAACGGCGGCCTCCGGCGTTTACCTCAAAGACACCACCGGCCTGGCGGGCCTGGACCGCTACGATTTTTTCAACAGCACGGTGAACGGACGGCTCCGGACCTTTATCAATTCCGGGCTGGCCTATTCCGGGCAGCGGGCGCTGACCCTGGACGCCGACCGCTACGTGGCGGCCGGGAATACGAACTACCTGACGGGTACCTTCAACCTGGGCGGATACCAGGCC
>DATAGL010000864.1:0-2263 GCA_036263755.1 Chitinophagaceae bacterium
AATGTCTGCATACGATCCATGAATGGACAGAAGCCGGGCACAGGCCTCCGACAAAGCGCCACCCACCGCATCAATACAGTACGGGTAAGGCGCCCCGTCATTGGCCGACAATGCGCTTTGCACCCATTGCGGCTCGCGGTAATCTACTATCTGGCCGTCGCCAAGGCCCAGCCTTCGCAGGGCCGCGCGGCTGGCTGCGCCGCCGGCGGTTGTTACCAATCGCTCCACACCGGCCGGCCGCAGCAGTTTAAGCACCCAGGCTCCAACACCGCCTGATCCTCCCGCTACAAAAACGGAAGCCTGTGCCGGCACCTGCAACCGCGTAACGCATTGCAGTGCGGTAAGACCCGCCATCGGGACGGCCGCAGCGGTCTCGAAAGAAAGACCGTCCGGAATCTTTGCCAGCACTGCTGCCGGAACGGAGATGTATTCGGCGTAGGTACCGTTGGAGCCCAGGCTACCTGCATACCCATACACGCTATCTCCTTTTTGGAACCCGGTGGCCCTCAGGTCTCCGCCCGTAATGATTCCGGCAAACTCCCGGCCCAGGATGGGGGAATGCAACAGCTTTCGTTCTCCCAGTCCCTGCCGTATCTGGTAGTCGATCGGGTTAAAAGCAACAGCCTTGATTTGCACCAGGATGTTTCCGTCTTGGGCGGAAGGCAGAGGCACCTGTTCGAGCCGGAAGTTTTCGACCCCGCCAAATCCCTGTAACGTGATGGCATGCATACCCGTCATTCGTTCGATCATTTAAGGATCCGAATTTCCTAATTCTCAGGAACAGCAGCAATTGCTGCATTCCTTTTCAGCTGATCTTCCATTCCCTTCCGGTCGCTTTGCAGCCAGTATTCAACAATTTTTCCCTTTTCCACCCGGTAAACCGCGCTGGTATATTCCACCAAGGGAAGGCCGGTTGCTTTATAGTCATCGATGTCCGCCTGGTGTATCCCTTTCTGCACCCACCGGGCATAAACCCTGTCGCCGTCGGCCAGCAGTTCGGTCACGGTAAATTCGAATGGCCCGAACAGGTGCAAAAATTCCCTTACATGCGCCGTATAATTGGCCGGTGTCCGCTGAACCACACCTGGGTTTTCCGAGTTGACCTGATGGGCCAGCACCGTATCGGCAAAATAATGCCGGGCTTTTTCGGGGTGCAGGCCGGAACGCACTTCGCGCAGGAACCCGGCTACCACCTCCTTAGGGGAAGCGGGGAGGCCGGCGATGGCAGCCACCTCCAACCGGGCGCCGGAAGGAAGGTCATTCACTGCCAGGCACACGCGGGCCGGCAACCGGCCCTTGAAATAGGCAGCATATACGGCATTAAATACCGCGTATTGCTGCATATCCTTTAAATAAACGGTCACATTCACGAGGTCGGAGTAATCCAGCTGGACACTTTTTAAAATGGTTCCGATGTTGTACATCACCTGGTGGACTTCCCTTTCAAAACTGCCTTTTACAAGCTGCCCTGTTTTTGGGTCCACTCCCACCTGTCCGGAGATAAACACCATTCCATGGTGCAGTACAGCTTTTGAAAAAGGGGGAGCAGCAGCCGGTGATTGAGCCCTGGAGGTAAAAGAAAGGAGGCAGAAAAACAAAAAGTGGAATGACGTACGCATAGTTTCAATATTTCGCTTGAACAGAAAGAAGGAGGAAGGGTACGGCGTACGCCTGCAGGCGTCACGGATCCTGTTCCTTTCCTTAAAAACCAAACCGATATTGGGGGATGAATAAGCCAGCGCTTATTGGTATTTGAATTCCTTTTTAGAGACAATGGTAAAATCAGGCTCACGAGGGTCACCCTCTTTACGAATCACCTGAGTGATGTAACCGTCGCCATCATACTGGTATTCGAATCTGATTAACTGGGAGGCAACACCGTCCCGGTGAAAACGCTCCACCCGTACGTTGTTCTTGGACAGGCGGCCGTACAGGATGTCTGGCCAGCCTGTATGCACGTATGGATTGATACCGGCATCAAACGTATAGGTATATCCATAGTATTCTTTACCTGAAACCGTACTGTTTTCCACGCGGTTATCCCTGTCGAACCTGAGCAGCTGGTACCTGCCGTGCGGGTTGGGCAGGCCCTCCAGATAGACCTTCACCCACGGATCGCCCGCACCCGAACGTTCATACCGGTAAGCATAGTGATCTGAAATAAAATCAACATTGATCCGCAGGATGTTTCCCTCCGCATCATAGATATACGATTTTTCAGAAGGCTCTAAACCCAGGTCCTTCAGGTATTTTTCTTTAACCC
>DATAGL010000865.1:0-2943 GCA_036263755.1 Chitinophagaceae bacterium
TAAAAAAAGAATGCATGCGCACCGGGAACAGCCTGCCGGATAAAATTATGCACCTGGAAACGCTATTGCGGAAGTTAGCCGCCTGGCGGCTGCTGGGCAAAACCGTTTCGTTCACCAACGGCTGCTTCGACCTGCTGCATGCGGGCCATATCGCCTCCCTGGTACAGGCCGCTTCGGAAGCCGATCTGCTGGTGGTAGGGCTGAATGCCGACGTTTCTGTAAAAGGTTTGAAAGGCCCCGGCCGCCCGCTGAACGGGGAAAGGGCAAGGGCTGAAGTCCTTGCCGCCTTGAGTATGGTAGACGCAGTGGTGCTTTTCGAAACGCCCACTCCCCTGGACCTGATCCGGTCCATCCGTCCCGACGTGCTCGTCAAAGGGGGGGATTACCGCCTGGAAGACATTGTGGGAGCAAAAGAAGTGATGGAAGCCGGGGGACGGGTAGTGATTAACCCTATCGTGGAGGGCTTTTCCACTACGGGACTAGTCGCACAGATCCGGAAAGCTGGGGAATGAAGGTTAAGCACAATACTTGCATACTGAAAGTGACTATACCTTATGGCAGGACAAAAACAAAAGACAATCCCACGCGATATCAGCTGGTTATCTTTCAATGCCCGTGTACTCCAGGAAGCCGCCGACCCGACGGTACCCGTGCGGGAGCGTATCCGCTTTCTCGGCATTTTTTCCAACAACCTGGATGAATTTTTCCGGGTGCGTGTGGCCACGCTGAAACGCATGATCCAGTACGGCAATAAAGCAAAAATGCACCTGGAAGTAAATCCGGAACGCATCCTTGAAGAAATTCAGATGACCGTGCTGAACCAGCAAAGCGAGTTCAACCGGATCTGGGAAGGTATTCTGGAAGAGCTGAACAAGGAAAAGATTTTCCTTGTCACCGAAAAGAACCTGACGCCGGAGCAGGAAGAGTTTGTCCGGAATTATTACGAGGAAGAAGTCAGCCCGAATGTCATCCCCTTAATGATCGAAGGCATTCCCGATTTTCCTTACCTGCGGGACAAATCCATTTATCTGGGCGTGGTGATGTGGAAAAAGGAAAGCGCCCTGAAGCGGAAATACGCCGTGATCGAGGTGCCCTCCCGGGTAGTGGGCCGGTTCATCCTCCTGCCTTCCCCCGACGACGAGCACCATATCATCCTGCTGGAGGATGTGATCCGGTTCAACCTGCCGGAAATCTTTTCCTATTTCGGATATGACCAGTACCAGAGCAACATCTTTAAAGTGACGCGCGATGCGGAGATCGACATCGATAACGATATTGCCACCAACCTTATACAGAAACTTGAAAAAGGATTGAAAAACCGCCGGAAAGGAAAGCCGGTTCGCTTTGTTTATGATAAAGAAATGGACCCGGGCCTGCTGGAATACCTCATCCGCCGCCTCAACCTGACAAAACGGGACAACCTCATCCCCGGCGGCCGGATCCACAACTTCCGGCATTTCATGGACTTTCCCCCGGATGTATTCCACCATGAAAAGAAACGCCGCAAAGCATTTGACCACCCGCTGCTTGTGGAGCGCCGCGTTACGGATGTGGTGCTGGAGCGGGATGTGCTGCTACACTTTCCCTACCACTCTTTCAACCCGGTAATCGACCTGCTGCGGGAAGCTGCCATAGACCCAGATGTTACCCAGATCAAGATTACCTGTTACCGGCTGGCCCGGCAATCGCGGATCATCAACGCCCTGATCAATGCCGTCCGCAACGGAAAACAGGTTACGGTCATGCTGGAGCTGCGGGCCCGCTTCGACGAAGAAGCGAACCTGGCCTGGAAAGAACGGCTGGAAGATGAAGGCGTAAAGGTGCTGATCGGTATTCCCAATATGAAGGTCCATGCCAAGATCTGCTGCATCCGGAAACGCGTGGCCGACCGGATCCTGAATTATGGCTTTGTATCCACGGGGAACCTGAATGAGAGCACGTCGCGGGTGTATGCGGACCATTGCCTGCTGACGGCCAACCGGAACATCATGGCCGACATCAACAGGGTCTTTAATTATCTGGAGCACCATAAAACGGGCAATCATTTCCTGAAAGCCTGCACCACGATCATCCCGAGCCCGGAGATCGTACGGACGGAACTGCGCAAGCTGATCCAGAACGAGATCAAAAACGCCCAGCGGGGCCGGAAGGCACAGATCCTTGCGAAAATGAACTCCCTGTCCGACGAGCAGATCATAGAGGAGCTGTATGAAGCCGCAAAGGCCGGCGTGGAGATCCGACTGATCATCCGCGGCATCTTTTGTATGTTTTCGCAGAATCCGAAATTCCTGCAACCCATCAAGGCCATATCCATCATCGACGAATACCTGGAGCATGCCCGGGTATGGGTGTTTCACAATGGCGGAAAAGATAAGGTGTACCTTTCCTCCGCCGACTGGATGATCCGCAATATCGATCACCGCGTGGAAGTGACCTGCCCGGTGCTGGATGCAACGCTGAAGCAGGAACTGATCGATATCCTCAATATTCAGCTGAGCGATAATGTAAAGGCCCGGTGGCTGGATAATAACCAGTCCAATGAATACGTGCGGCAGGACGGGATGCCGCAGGTCCGGTCGCAAGAAGAAACTTATCATTACCTGTATCAAAAAACGGAGATTAACGTTGAGACTAGCAGCCATTGACATCGGAAGTAACGCAGCGCGTCTGCTGATCAATGACGTGATCGCGCAGCCGGGAAAGCCCGTGGAGTTCGTAAAAGTAGCGCTGGTGCGGGTTCCCCTGCGGCTGGGCTTTGACGTATTCGAAACCGGATACATTTCCGATCAGCGGCGGGAACGGATGGTACGGACCATGAAGGCCTACCGGCTCCTGCTGGATGTATACGAAGTAAAGCACCTGAAAGCCTGCGCCACTTCCGCCATGCGCGATGCGCAGAATGCGGAAGATATCCTGCGCGAGGTGAAAGCCGAGTCAGGGATC
>DATAGL010000866.1:0-2700 GCA_036263755.1 Chitinophagaceae bacterium
CGGGTTCCGCGGTTCCGGCGGGCAGAAAGGCATAATGCACCGGGACTTTTTCTTCCAAGGGTTCCAGCACGGAAGCCCGGAAGGCTTCGAACCCCGAGGCGTGTACCGTCACCGGTCCGCCCTTGCGCAGGAAGTATTGCAGCAGTGCGGCCCTTGGCCCATCTTCCGGAAGGTACCAGGTGGAGCCGGCGTCGAGAAAAAGACCCAGGCGCAAGGCAGCGCCGGCCAGGGGAAAGGACTCTGCACCCTGCCCTACCTGCGCGCTCCATTCATAGAAACTGCCCTTGCGGGTAACGGTACAGTGCAGGCCGGCACCCAGGGGCCGGATGGAAACCGGCTTCAGGGCTATAGCGGCTACCGTGTCGGATGATTCGTCCTCCGAAGCAAACATGTGCAGGCCTGCCGGGTTGCGGAGCAGGGCCGACAGATCGCTTTCTTCCGGTGGATTGCCGGCGGCAGCGGCCTGGTTCAGCCGGGCCAGGGCCGCCAGGAAACGGCGGGTAGGTTCGTCACCGGTTTCTGCCAGCCGCCGGATGAGGTCGACCGGCACCAGCGGGTGCTTCAGCTTTCCCTCGCGGGTGCGGGATGCTTTATACAGGTTGCAGAGCGGCTTGCGGGTGTATTTGTGGCGGCTCCAGACCAGGACCGTTTCCGTGGTATCCCCTTCCCCTTCCGGCAGCGGCAACCGGGGACCTTTATCCAGCTGCAACACCGCCCGCAGTTCCTGCAGGGCCGGCCCGGCAACCGGCACCAGGGAGGCAGACCGGGGGCGGATCTTCGCCTGCCCGTTTTCATAATAGGGAATAAAAAAAGCATCGAGGTCCGGCGCTCCGCCCAGGCCATAGCTGTCCGCCACTGCCTGCATTTTTTTACGGCGCAGGACCGGATCGAAGAACAGCCGCAGGTCATCCCGGTAAGCGATATTGAACAGGGCCCGTACGCCATAGCCACATAACCGTTCGCTTGCGTGCGTACAGGAGCAGTGCACGGCGAGCCCCTGCGGCAATTGCCGCACCTGAAGGCGGACCGGCTCCGGCCCGGGAAAGAGAAAGGCCAGGCCATCCTGCTCCGCTGCATAGGGATGGAGGTCAAAATATCCCGGGGCATCCGTGGACCCGCCGCCAGCTGCCTGTTGCTGGATCCGGATACCGGTGAGGTCGGCCGCCTTTATCTCCGGCCATAAATAGCTGTGCGCGCTTTCGTTCATCGTCCTGTTTTTGCCTGCAGACGTGCCGCCGGCGGGCGGAAATTAAGGAGGAAAACGGGGATGTACCCCTGCACGGGAGGACCGGTGATAAAAAAGGCAGGACGATAATCGGGAACAGCCTGGGCTGGTATGCCATTTGCTGCTTGAATAACAACAGGTTATACCTATCTTGCCTGCCCGCCTTATGCCGGCCACCCGCAGATACAAGCAACTGAAAATGGACATGCCCTCCCTCAGGGATCATTACAAGGGCATAGGGCTTTCTTTTCGGCTGGGTCACCGCTGTATTGAAGGCCTGCTGCAGGGCAGCGCGGCCGACTGGGCCTTCTGTTCCGAAAGCCCGGCCTTTGTCAAATACGTGCCTTCGGGGGTACTTTCCAAATACATGCTCTGGAATGATAACGTGCCCCGGCAGATCTCGGGCCTCTACAACGGCATTCTCGAATCCGCATTCAAGGCCGGTTACGACCTTTCCGATAAGGATGAAGTCTCCTGAATTCTCCCGGTAGCCCCTTTTGCTGCCCGCTACAGGGACGGTACGCTCTTTGAACAAGGTGTACCATAGCCTTCCCGATAGGCCCAAAAACTGAAAAATGATGTTACCCTCGAAACCACTCCTGACCGGTCTGCCCATCGGGTTGACGGCCTGCTTTCTTCTTCTACTGTTTTCGGCCGGTGCCCAGTCCGGGCGGCCGCTGCAAATTGATAATCGCCTGCGGATCCAGTTTCCGGGAGCACCGAAAGTGAGCGATACGCTGGGCAGCACCCTGTACACGTACGACGACGGCTCGATTGCCTACCAGGTAGCACGCAATGACGCGCACCGGGTGGACGGGTCCTCGGAAAAAGCGTACCGGGAATACAAAGACCAGTTTGTCCGGGGGTTTACCGGAAGTGATTTTGCCCGGGGATTCCGCCACCAGGTTTTTGATACGGCCATCGGCGGGGCACCGGGTTTTCTCATAGCGCTTTATGAGCCTTCCGATGATGTGGGACTCGAAGAGGCGTACCTGTTCAGCGCCATCCGGGATACCAGCAGCTATACCATACAGGCCCTGGTGCGGGAATCCGGGCCGGAAGCCGACCGCCGCGTCCAGGAATTCTTCAGAAGCGTAACGTTCGGGGGCGGAGCAAACAGCCGGGCAGAGACCGGAGCGGGTGCTACCCCGGGTACCGGTATTTCCTGGGGCGCCGTTTTGCTGTTCCTGGTGGTGACCGGTTTGCTGGCGTTGGTAGTGCGCAGCATGATCAGCCGGAAGTATACGTATTAGGGGCAAAAAAAACCGCAAACCTGCCGGGGCAGACTGCGGATTACTTTCAAAGGATAGTTGGATAAAAACGGGCCGTTCAGGAAGAAGGTACGGTAATTTGGAGGGGGTACGGTTGTTTTTCCTGAACAGCACAAAGATATCCTTCGTAAGGCTTCCGGGCCCGCCGGTTTCGGTGACTGCCTTCTTCCGCCGGGTGGAATTGCCCTGGCCATCGGTGAAAAA
>DATAGL010000867.1:0-2904 GCA_036263755.1 Chitinophagaceae bacterium
GCTTTACCCTGCCGGCCACGAGTTCCTCCTGCAGCACGTAGGTCATCGGTTTCCCGTTGAAGTCCATACCCCCTTTGAGGCCCGTGCCTTTTGCCAGGCGGTGCCGGTGAACGTTCTGCGCCAGTTCGAACACCACGTGCACCTTGTCGGGAATCAGGCGCCCGGCCTGCAGGCGCAGGATATCGCGGTAGTAGTACTGCAGGTGCTTTTCCGTAAGCCCGTTCAGATCTTCCTGCAGGTAACGGAACAGGTGCAGGAAGGAGAGAAAGAGACAGATGTGCGGCTGGTGGTCGTTCCGGGTGCGCAGCGCACTCTGGAAGGCGCGTTTTGCCTTGTCCACGATCAGGGAAAGCACTTTAAAGAACTGCAGGAATAGCTTCCATAATTCTTCCATGTATTCGTAGGGCAGCAAAAAGTCGATGCACTCCACGGTGTACTGGTTCGGCAATCCCCAGGGCCGGGCACAGGGATCCTCACCAACAAAGGGCTGGTACAGGCGGACGGCCTGCGGATCAACGGCCTTGTGAAACTGGATCAGGCGGTGCAGGGGGCCCTGCAGCTTCGATTCGATGATGCCGGCGATCTCCTTGCGCAGGGTATGCCCTTCGGGTGCCTTTTCACAGATCCGCACAATTGCGAGCGCGAGTCCGTAAATGCCGTAAACGGGATCCTGCACCAGTCCATGTACGATGGACGTGGAAGAAGGCTCACCTTCCGCCTGCTGCCCGCGCTCTTCTTTCCGCCGGAGGCGGTGGTATTCCAGCTCCTTCGACCGGTAAAGCGTACGCGGGGTGTCCAGGTCGGTGGCCGCCACGATCGCCAGCAGGGCCGTGGCGTCCGACTCCCAGAAGGAGGTCCAGTCGCCCCCTTCCTTGTGTTCCGGGTTCCAGTACCGTACATGGCCGGCCATCTGCGCGGCAAAGGCCAGCAGGTCTTCCGTGGACCGGTTGTCGAGCCGCAGGTTTTCGGGCAGCAGGGCCTGCAGGAGGCGGCTGCCTTGTCCCGTGCCGGAATGGCGGAGGGGATGCATGCGTGTATCGCAGTGTAAAATCATAATTCAACGTTGGTGCCTTCCTCCTTGTAGAAGGGGAAGACCTTGTTAAACCGGGTGTTGGTGCTGCGGACCAAGTACACTAAGGCAATAGAGAACCGGCCTTCCAGGGGATCGGGCACGATGTCGAGCCGCTCCAGCCGGATCCGGGGCTCATGCAGCGCTATGTTGTGCCGGATCTGGTCCTCGAGGTAGGACAGGTTCGAAACGGTAAGCGGAAGGAACACGTAGGCTTCGAGGTTGCAGCCGTAATCGGGCCGCAAGACCCGCTCGGTCAGCGTCGTGCTGAACAGGATCTGCAGGCTCTGCCAGATGTCCTCCTCCTGCTCCACCATCACCACCGTGCCCGAAGGCTGCAGGAAGGTGGGCGGGAATGCCCAGCCCCTGCCCAGAAAGGCCCGCTGCTCCTTTGAAACATCGTTGAGTAAATATTCCATAATCTCGTGTTTGATCAGCCTCCGATAAAAACATTCTGCGACCCCTGCTGGATCATGCCGCCGGGTGCATGCGTGGTGGGATCCATCTGCCGGGCCGCCCCTTTGCCGCCGATGAGCACCGTGGACGATCCGGACTGGATGGTATTGCCCGGCTCCACGCACATGCAGGTGTCGCCGGCCACTGCTGCGGGCATGCTGTTGATGAATACGCGGGCCGCGCCCGGCGCCATGATCACGCCCGGCCCATGCGGCGTGTTGGGCGGACTGCTCAGGGGCTTCGGACACAGGTGCGTATCGCTGTTTCTGGCGGCGGGTCGTCCGGGCATATGCTCTTTAGTTTAGTTCGATCCGGGTGCCGGCGACTTTTACGCCACCGGAAGTGATTTCAATGGAATTGCTGCTGTCCAGGCTGATGCTGATCTTCTTTTCCTTGCCGTCGAGTTCCAGGGAAGGACCGCCGCTTCCGGCGGTAATTGTGATCTTTTCACCGCTGTCGTCAAAGAGCAGCTCCAACCCGTTCACGGATACGAAGCCTTTAACAGGGTTTTCGTCGGAGGCGGACAGGCCGGAGGGTGCGGGGCTGCGGCCGCTGTGCAGGCTGCCGAGCACCACGGCGTCATTCGGGTCGCCGTTGATGAAGCCGACGATCACTTCGTCGCCCACTTCGGGCCGGAACACAAAGCCATGGTCTTTCCCGGCGGTAATAAGGGCGAGGCGTGCCCAGATGCCTTCCGGCACCGAGCCGTCGGGATTTTTGGCTGTAACGGGCAGGCGCACCTGCACCCGGTGCTCGCCCGGCTGCGGGTCGCCGGCCAGGGCCGAAACCACGCCGATCTGCAACCCGGGAATGCCGGCCACCAGGCCCGCGCCCCCCTTGCCGGTACCGGAAAGGCGTTCATGCACCGGTTCAGGGGTCCAGCCAAACTGGATATCCGTTTTCCAGTGGCCCTGGGCGTACTGGTGTACGACCCCGCTCACGAGGTGGTTCCCGTTGAAGCGGTCGCCGATCCCGCTGATGCCTACTGTTGCCCCCGGGGCAACCAGGATGCCCGTTACACCGATTCGCCCGCGCACCCGCGACAACGCGCTGCGCTGGTAAACCGAACGGACCCAGTCCTGCAGCTCTTCAGACGCCAGGTCACCGCCGTGGACCAGCAGGAAGGGATTATCGCGGTAGAGCACATCGGGGAACGAATGGCCGTTGGCTGAAGGAGACCCGCTTTCGGTTTCCTCCAGTATTTCCTGCCGGCTCTGGTCCGAGGAAGTGCCTTTCACCGAGGAGAAATGATGGCGCGCATCCATATCCGATTCGAATTCGAGCACCGGGATCCCGGTGCTTCCCGTTCCGAACTGCACCTGCAGGTCCGGCGTGGCTTTTATTTCCGGTTTTTTTACCACCAGGCTGCCGTTCCGGGG
>DATAGL010000868.1:0-3316 GCA_036263755.1 Chitinophagaceae bacterium
CTTTTCACAAAGGCAAAGACCAGCGGCCAGATGAGGTAAAACTGCTCCTCTACCGCCATGGACCACAGGTGATTCAGGGCCGTCTGGTCCACGGGATTCCTGAAGATGAGCACCCAGTTCTGCAGGAAAGTCCAGAAATAGACCCCGTTGGCCACAAAATAATCCAGCTTCAGCGGAAAGGCGGGCAGGCGCGGAAAAACGACCAGGAAGAGGATCAGCGTAGCGTAGTAAAGGGGAAAGACCCGCAGGATCCTGCGGACATAAAAATTTTTCAGGTAGTCCTTCCGGCCGATGGTTTTTACCAGGATGTCGGTGATCAGGAAGCCGGAAAGAACAAAAAAGATATCCATGGCCAGCCAGCCGAAGAACAGGTATTTATGGAGGAACCAGAAGTTGTGGTACACCACCACGAGCAGGCAGCCGATGCCGCGGAGTCCGTCCAGGGCAGGGTAGTAGGCTCGGTTGTTGGCAGGTTGTTCCATAGGGCGGCGCGGCTAGGCCTTCAAAGATAGCTTCCGGTGAATGTATTTGCCCAGCAGGTCGAATTCAAGGTTCACGGGCTCGCCTTCCGCCAGGCCGCCCAGGTTGGTGTGCTGCAGGGTGTAGGGGATGATGGCCACCCGGAAGCTGTTCTTGCCCAGGTCGAAGGCCGTCAGGGAAATGCCGTTGACCGTGATGGATCCTTTTTCCACCATCAGGTGGGCGAATTTTTTGGGAAAGCGGAAAGTGTATTCCCGGCTGCCGTCGCGGTCCCGCACTTTGGTGCAGGTGCCGGTTGTATCCACATGTCCCTGTACGAAATGCCCGTCGAAGCGGCCGTTGGCCGGAAGGCAGCGCTCCAGGTTCACGATGCGCCCGGGCTGCCAGGAGCGGAGGGCGGTCTTTTCCAGGGTTTCGGCAATGGCCGTCACGCGGTGGCGGCCGTCCTGTACCGCTTCCACGGTAAGGCAAACCCCGTCGTGGGCTACGCTCTGGTCGGGACGGAGTTCAGGGGCAAGGTTCGATTCGATCCAGAAAGTGGTGTTGGAGCCCCGGGTACCGGTTTCGGTGATGGTGCCCAGGGTTTCGATGATACCGGTAAACATGGGGTAAAATTCGGGTTTTTGCATTTTATTTTGGATTTATCTGAAAAACGGTGCTATCTTTGCCGCTCCTAAAAAAACACTCAAAGGAGGTATACAGCATGCTGATTATCGATTCTAAAGACTGCGAAAACATTGATAAGGCACTCAAGAAGTACAAGAAGAAATTTGAGAAAGCCAAGATCTTGTTGCAGTTGCGTGAGCGTCAGTCGTTCACCAAGCCTTCCGTGCGTCGCCGCGGCCAGGTCCTGAAGGCGGTGTACAAGCAGAAGATCGCCAGCGGACAGATCGAGGCTTAATTTACCTCTTTAACGATACCGGATAGCTGCAGGGTTTTACCTACCTTGCAGCTATTGTTGTTTCTATGCAGGCCCATCCCGTCATCCAGCCCTTTATTGACTTTCTCCGCTTCGAGAAACGGTATTCGAAGCATACGGTGGTGGCCTATGAAACCGACCTCGTCGCTTTTTTCGATTACCTCCAGACCACGTATGGCGATGTTCCTCTGGCCGATATTTCCCATGTATTCATCCGCTCCTGGCTGGCCGGTCTCCGGGATGAGGGCATGACCGCCCGCAGCATTAACCGGAAAATTTCTTCCCTCCGCTCGTTCTTCAAATACGGCATTAAAACGGGAGCGGTACTCAAATCGCCCATGGTGCGGGTAACGGCGCCCAAAAATGAAAAGCGCCTGCCGCAATTCGTGGCGGAAGGCGACATGAAGACCCTCCTGCAGCATGTGGAGTTCGGCACCGACTGGAACGGGCGCACCGAGCGGCTGATCATCCTTCTTTTTTACCATACCGGCATGCGCCTGGCCGAAGTGATCGGGCTGAAGGAAAGCAGCCTTCAGGCCGGGAGCCGGACCCTGAGGGTACTGGGTAAGGGCAACAAGGAGCGGGTGCTGCCCCTGGGCGCCGATCTGGTGGAGGAGCTGACCGCCTACGGGGAAGAAAAAAAGCGGAGCCTGCCTGAAGCGGAAGACTGGCTGCTGGTAACCGAAAAGGGAAAAGCCTTGGCGTCACGCTCGGTGTACACGATCGTACGCCGGTACCTGAGCCTGGTAACCACCATTGAAAAGCGCAGCCCTCACGTGCTCCGTCATTCTTTTGCCACGCACCTGGCCAACAACGGAGCTGACCTGAACGCCGTAAAGGAACTGCTGGGGCACAGCAGCCTGGCCGCTACCCAGGTGTATACCCACAACACCATTGAGAAGCTGAAAAACATCTACAAGAAAGCCCATCCGAAGGCATGAATATTACCCTTATCCGGTCAAATTTTTTACCGCCTGCTGCTTGGTAAACCGTTTTGCGTTCAGTAACTTCATAACGGACCGAAAAGCCACACTGGCTGAGTTCTTTGAATCATTTCTTCACTGTTAAAATCGTTTCTATGATTGTACATGTTCAAGCGCTTCACTTTGACGCGGACAGAAAACTGGTAGATTATGTAACAAAGAAGATCGAAAAGCTGAATCAATTTCATGACCGGATCATCAAAGTGGACGTGATCCTTAAGTTGGACAACGTGGTACATACGATCAAAGACAAAATCGCGGAAATCCGCGTACATGTGCCCAGGGCCGATTTCTTCACCAAATCAACAAGTAAATCCTTTGAAGCCTCCTTCGACGAGGCTTTCGACTCACTGGTATCCCAGATCAAACGAAAAAAAGAAAAACAGGCTGCCTAATGCGCCGCTCCATACTGCACGATCCCGCCCCGGCGGGATCTTTTTTTGCCCCTGCATTCTTCCAATAAAATTTCCCGGATCAATTTTTTTCTAATTGGGGAATTCCGTTACCTTTGCCTTCCCAAAAAACAGGGGTAGTTCTTTAACAAAACAATATAGGCCGCTTTAGCTCAGCTGGTAGAGCAACTGATTTGTAATCAGTAGGTCGTTGGTTCGATTCCGACAAGCGGCTCGTCGATTTTCGATGTTTCCTGTATGATGTAGGCGCTACGCTGTATATTCGCGTCCGAACTTCATAAAAAGGGAAGTATCGTTATTGAATCGGGCAGGTTCCAGAGCGGCCAAATGGGGCGGACTGTAAATCCGCTGTCTTTCGACTTCAGAGGTTCGAATCCTCTCCTGCCCACTTTCAATTTGCAGGTTTGCAAATGTGCAGAGGTGCAAATAGTTCTTTGAAAGTTCACTAGTTTCCTTATTTACGAGTTTCAGCAACTTGTGAACAGTGGAACCGTTTGACTGGTGAACTTGTTTTGCGGGAG
>DATAGL010000869.1:0-5092 GCA_036263755.1 Chitinophagaceae bacterium
GTTCGGTCTCGATAAAAGACGCAGCAAAGCCTGAAATGGTTGAAGCAGCGTGTAAGGTATCTGTGCCCAATGCAATCAAAAACAATGGCTGATCGATAGTGGTAAAAACCGTAAAGCATACATATTATGACACAGAAGGAACCTATACTGGAACGAAATAATTTGGCATTAATCCTGTTTTTCGTATTACAGGCGGGAATCATTTACTTTTCATTCAAAGAATATGTAAATATTATTGAAGGTGTAGCTTACTATAGTGAAGGTAGTATTATGTTGGGTGCTTTTTTTTCCTGTATCAATAGTTTCCTATTTGTCAACATCAGGAGCGGTGTGAAGTGGAAGGCCCAGGGATTTCAAGTATTTTGTTTTTCATTGTTTTCCATTTTTGCTACCGCAGCTATTATAAAAGAAAATACAAGTTCCATCCTTGCCCAATATTATTTTACGGCCAGCTTGAGCCTCATATTTTTACTATTTGGAATGTTTTCCCTGCTCAAAAGCTCAAACGCCGACTTGGATAACCAGTAGTGGTCCCGGTAACGGCTTATTCCAAAGCTTTTACAATGGTTGCTTCAGAAGAATCATTTGGAGGGTAAACGTCGGCGATCGTTTTACAAAGCTGTAATGCGGTGCATGTGCAGAAATATTACAATGCAGCCTCTTTCATTTGTTTGTCCAGCGCCCCCCACAACACCTCCACCGGGTGCAGCGCTTTCTTTCCTGTTCCATCCTTGATCTGGTGCCGGCAGCTCGTGCCGGGAGCAGCAACGATCACCTCATCGCTTTGTTGCCGGACAAAAGGCAGGAGCACCAGCTCGCCGATCTTCTGAGAGACTTCGTAGTGTTCCTTTTCATAGCCGAAAGAGCCCGCCATGCCGCAGCAGCCGGAAGGAATGGCCTGCACGGAATAGTTTTCCGGCAGGGACATCAGTTTTACGGAAGGCAGCACCGAAGACAGGGCCTTTTGCTGGCAGTGCCCGTGCAGCACGATCGTGCGCTTTTCCTTGGTGAACTGTTCTTTGCGGATGTGGCCGCGCTCGATCTCCAGGGAGAGGAACTCGTCGATGAGGAAGACGCGGTTGGCCAGTTCCTTCGCCGCTTCGAAGCGCTCGTCGTCGGCCAGGTCCACGTATTCGTCGCGGAAGGTGAGGATAGCGGAGGGCTCGATGCCGATGAGCGGAGCTTCGTCGGTGATGACGGGGTGCAATAAAGCGATGTTTTTATTCGCAATTTCCTTGCCTTTACGAATTAGTCCTTTCGAGAGCCAGGAGCGCCCGCTTTCGGTATGCTCCGGGATGACCACTTCATAACCCAGCTTTTCGAGGAGCTGGATCGCTTTGATGCCGATCTCCGTGTCGTTGTAGTTGGTGAACTCGTCGCAGAACAGGTGCACCTTGCGTCCGCCGGTGGTTCCGTTCTTCTTTTTATGCTTTTTGTACCAGCTGAGCAACGTAGTCTTATAGAGCGTGGGCATGGAGCGGTCGGTGTGAAAGCCGGAGATCTTTTTGATCGTCCGTGAGATCGGGCCGTTGGTCATCGCGAAATTATAGAGGCCCGGCACGATCGAGCCCAGCTTTGCCGAGGCCGAAAAGTTGGCAATGAGCTTTGAGCGAAACGGAACACCGTTGGCATCGTAGTAATGCTGGAGCCACTCGGCCTTCAGCTTGGCCATGTCCACGTTGGAAGGGCACTCCGACTTGCAGCCCTTGCAGGAGAGGCAAAGGTCCATCACTTCGTGGATCTCGTCGTGGTCGAAGCGGTTGAGCTTCGAACTGTTGGTGAGGAACTCGCGCAAGATGTTGGCGCGGGCGCGCGTGGTGTCCTTTTCGTTGCGGGTAGCCATGTACGAGGGGCACATGGTACCGCCGGTGAGCTCCGTTTTGCGGCAGTCGCCCGAGCCGTTGCACTGCTCGGCGTGCTGGAGCACGTCCTGGTTGTAGTAGCGGAATACGGTCTTAAACGGCGGGGTCGTCTGGCCCGGCGTGTAGCGCAGCATCGTGTTCATCGAGGGCGTGTCCACGATCTTGTTCGGGTTAAAGATCCCCTGCGGGTCCCAGGTCTTTTTCAGGTCTTTCAGCAGGCGGTAGTTCTTTTCCCCGATCATCTGGCGGATGAACTCCCCGCGGAGGCGGCCGTCGCCGTGCTCGCCGGACAGCGAGCCTTTGTATTTTTTGACCAGGGTGGCGATCTCCTCGGCGATGGTGCGGAAGAGCGCGTTGCCCTCGTGGGTCTTCAGGTTGAGGATGGGACGGAGGTGAATCTCCCCGGAGCCGGCATGCGCGTAGTGCACCGAATAGAGTCCGTATTTTTCGAGGATGGTGTTGAACTCGGCAATGTAGTCCGGCAGGTCGTTCACGTCCACGGCCGTGTCTTCGATCACGGGCACTGCCTTTTCGTCGCCGGGCAGGTTGCCCAGCAGGCCGAGGCCCGCCTTGCGCAGGCTCCAGATCTTCTTCGTGTCGGCGCCGAACAAGAGCGGGAAATGATAGCCCAAGCCGGCCGCCCTTAATTCGGCTTCCAGTTCTGCAGCGGCCGCGGTGATCTCCTCGCGGGTTTCGCGGGCAAATTCCACCACGAGGATGGCGCCGGGATCGCCCTGCACAAAAAAGCGGTTTTTGCTCTGCTCGATATTGCCCTTGGTGCAGTCGAGGATATAATGGTCGATGAGTTCCGAGGCCGACACGCCATATTTAAGGGCGATGATGTTAGCGCGCAGCGATTCGTTGATGGAGTTGAAATGAATACAGAGCAGGCCGGTTTCCCGCGGGGGCAGGGGCACCACGTTCAGCTTGATCTCCGTGATAAAAGCCAGCGTGCCTTCGGAGCCCGCGATGAGGGAGCAGAAGTTGAAGTCGGGACCGCCGGCGCTGAAAGGGGCCGTTTCCAGCAAGAGGTCGACGGCGTAGCCGGTATTGCGGCGCTCGATGCTTTTCTTCGGGAATTCCTTTTCGATCTCCACCCGGTTGTCGTAGTTGCTCAGCTGGCTGCGGAGGCTGCGGTAGAGCTGCGCTTCCAGCGTATCGCCTTCGCATTTGCGGTGGAACTCGTCGAGGCTGACGGCCTTGAACTCGGCTTCGGAGCCGTCGCTGAGCAGGGCCTTTACCTCGAGCAGGTGCTCGCGGGTGCTGCGGTACACTACCGAGTTGGAGCCGCAGGAGTTGTTGCCCACCATGCCGCCGATCATGGCGCGGTTGGCGGTGGAGGTTTCGGGTCCGAAAAACAGGCCGTACTGTTTCAGGAACATATTGAGCTCGTCGCGGATGACGCCGGGCTGTACGCGCACCCAGCGTTCCCCTTCATTCAGCTCCAGCACCTTGGTAAAATGCACCGACACGTCCACCACGATGCCCGAACCCACGACCTGGCCGGCCAGCGAGGTGCCGGCTGTACGGGGAATGAGCGAGGTGTTATTTTCCCGGGCATAGGCGATGAGGGTCTTGATATCGTCGATCGTCTTCGGGATGGCAACGGCCAGCGGCAGCTCGCGGTACGCCGAAGCGTCGGTGGCGTAGAGCGTGCGCATGGTGGTATCGTAGTGCAGATCGCCCTCAAGGCGGGCGGCCAGTTGTTGGATGGTGGCAGACATGAAGTTTTCCGGTAATGTTTATGTGGTTCGGGCGGCCGGGCCGAACGGCCGCCGTTGCTGCGGCAAAAGTCCGGATTTTATCAGCTTTTTTCGAGAGAATGGGGGTTTTTATTATTGGAGGAGCTGCGGGCTGCGAGCTGTGAGCTACAAGCTGCAAGCTTCAAGCTTCAAGCTGTGAGCGCTTTGCATGTTGCGTGGCTTGTTTATGCCTTTGCGGCACTCCGCAGGTTGTTTATGTTCTTTTTTGTCTTGAAACAAAAAAGAACCAAAAAAATTCAAGGCGGTCCCGCCGCGGCGGGACGCCCGCCGGGCCAACGCGCAGGTTACTCTGCTGTTTTGAAATTGAATTTAGGTATAGAAGAGCGAGTTTTTGTTTTATAATTTGACCACCCGACGTAGGCGCTGGTATTCCGCTGCTCATCCTATAACAGTAAGCCCCGTGAACCAGACGCGGAATAAGGCGCTGGTAAACCCAAAAGAGGACACCCTGCTTAAATATAACTGTGCTATCTCTGATTTTCATCTGTGTTTTCTGTGATAAAATGACGCTCTTGTGGACCCTAAGGCATATTCAATACTAGGAATTATCAGCGTTATCAGCGCCCCATCAGCGCCATCTGTGATTTCTTTGCGCGAAACCCTGTAACTGTTAGAAGAACACTGCGCTACCCGTAAACACATCGTACATCGTACACCGTACACCGTAAATCCCCGGTTCGCCCACCGGTTTCATCAATTCATCGCCCACGCGCAACGTACCCGGGGCGGGCCCTGTCAAAGGGACAAATGAATTCCATGAAACGATACGCCCTTCCCTTTCTGGCCGCGGCCCTGCTGCTGGCCTCCTGCGAAAAGCCCACGGTTTGCCCCGAAGAACCCCACAACGCCGACCCCACGATGCAGTATACGAACCTGCCCGATATTGAAGTGAAGCAGGGCACGCACTATAACCTGGACCTGGACGGCGACGGCGCCAAGGACTTCACCTTCCAGACCTGGCACATCGGCGACCCCGCGGAGGGGGAGGATGAGATCCTGTTCTTTGCCGGCTCGGAGACCCACTCGCAGCTGTTCGCGGCCGGTGAAAATGAATCGCCCGCTTTTTACCGCAACGAGCGCATCCCGTTTACAGCCGACGAGCGGTTTCCCGGCCACGAGTGGAGCGAGGTGGCGATGGTGCACCTGGCGGAAAAGAACATCCCGGCCGGCGGGGTGCCGTACTGGCGGGGTGCCTGGAAAGAAGTGAGCCACCGGTACCTGGCCGTACAGGTGAAAAGAGGAGAATCGGTATACACCGGCTGGGTCGAGCTTTCCTTCAATACCGCGGCCGGCAAGCTGATCCTGCACCGCGCCGCCATCAGCACCGTACCGGGAAAGGCGGTCACCGCCGGCCGCTGATCCCTTACCGTACTCCTATGCTTGCCTACACAGCCCTGTCGGTTTCCCTGCCGCAGGGCTTCTCTTTGCCCGATCCTGCGAACCCAAAAACCGGTTGCCGGTCGATGG
>DATAGL010000870.1:0-2700 GCA_036263755.1 Chitinophagaceae bacterium
CGGATCGGAGGGCAGGTGACCGCCGAGGGCGGGAAAGCGCTGGAAGGAGCCACCCTTCAGCTCGTGCGCCTGTCCCCGGGCAGCGCCGCCCAGACGGCTTCCACGGATAAGGAAGGCACCTTCGTGTTTCCGGGGCTTTCGTTCGATTATTACCGCCTGCAGATCTCGTTTGTCGGTTTCCAGCCGCTGACGGTAGACAGTATCTTCCTGCGCCCCGAGCGGCCGGAGTTCCACCTGTCCGGACTGGAGCTCAAGCCCGGCGGCGCCGGTTCCCAGCTGGGGGAAGTGGTGGTGCATGTAGAAAAGCCCCTTGTCCAGATGAAGGAGGGCAACGTCACATTCAACGCAGCGGAGTCGCCCCTGGCCGCGGGCGGCAGCGCCAGCGACCTGCTGGCCACCGTACCCCTGGTGAGCAAGGATGCGGACGGCAAGGTTACCGTCCGCGGCAAGGAACCCAAGATCCTCATCGACGGCAAACCTATGGAGCTGAACCTGCAGCAACTGCAGGACCTGCTGGAATCCATGCCCGGCAGCTCGATCGAGAAGATCGAAGTGCTGACCAACCCGCCGCCCCAGTACGCCAACGAGCCGGGGGGTGTCATCAACATCGTACTGAAAAAAGGAAGGGTAGGCAAGAGCGGCCGGCTCAATGTGTTCTACGGCACCCGGGGCGAACAGGGCGCCAACGGCAGCTTCAACTACCGGAAGTCCGGACTGGTCATCAATATAAACGGCGGCGTGTCTGCCAATGCTTTTGAGGGATACGGGTATTCGGTGCGGGAAAACCGGTACGCGGATTCCACCAACGCATTTCGTACCCGCAACAATTACCGGAACAGGGATTTTCGTCCGAACCTCCGGGCCTCCGTGGAATACGATTTCAACCCGCACCATGCACTGAGCCTGACGGGCCAGTTCAACAGCGGCCGCCAGGAGAACACCGGGTTTACCCGCTACGAGAACACCGACCGCTTTGACCAGCTGTACCGGCTCAGTACCCGGGACCTGGACGGCGACGCCACCAACCGGTACGCCGGGTGGAACCTGAATTATACCTTCCGTTCGAAGAAGGCCGGCGAAGTGCTGCGGGTATTTACCGACGGCGACTTTTCCACGCGTGATCACGAGCGTGCCTTCCTCCAGACCTTTTTAACCCCCGGTCTTCAGTTCATCAACGACTCGCTGCGCACCCAGCGCAACGACGACCGCAACCGAAGCTTCAATGTCCGCGTACACTACGACCTGCCGCTGACCCAAACCACCTACCTCTCTCTTGGAACCTTCCGCAACGCCTTCGTTTCGCACCAGGTTCTGGATGCCGCCTTCAGGCGCCAACCCGAAGGCACGATGCAGCGGTCGGAAACCCTGTCCAACGACTTCCGCTACCGCCAGACGATTTCCAGCGCCCGGGCCTCCCTGCGCCGCAACTTTTCCAAGACCTTGAATGCAACAGCGGGACTGGCCGTGGAACGAACGGCGTTCGGCTTTGACCTGTACAAAACGGATTCCGCCGTGAACAACCACTACGTCAACTACCTTCCCTTTTTCAATATGAACAAGACCTGGAAAGAGGTATGGAACCTGCGGCTGGCCTACCGCAAATCCATCCGACGTCCCGGCATCGGGGAACTGAACCCCTCGGTGGATTATACCGATCCGTTCAATATCCGGTTCGGGAACCCGGACCTCGATCCTTCGACGGCGCACCATTTCGACCTCGTAGTAGGGAAATCCAACCGGAACTTCCATGCCAATATCGGGGTCGGGTACAACCAGGTGGAAGCGGTGTTCAGCCAGCTCCGCACGCCGGTATCGGACAGCAAAACGGAGATCACCTGGCAGAACATCAGCGGCCGGAAAGAATACGAGGTCCACAGCTGGAACGGCTACACCTTCAGCAGAAAGCTGCGCGTCAACTTCAACGCCGGCTACACCTACAACCGCTACGGCACGTACGACCGGACCGTCCGGAAGTTCCGGAACGGCGGCTCCTTTACTTCCAACCTGAACAGCCAGATCACTTTTACCGATGCGCTGAACACCACCGCCAACTTTACGTTCAACCGGTTTGCCAACCCGCAGGGCACGGTGCGCGGGAGCCTCAGCTTCAATATGGGCATACAGGCCAAATGGTTCCAAAAGAAGTTCGTGACCACACTGAACCTCATCGACCCGTTCAACCAGCAGGAATACCGCAACCTTATTTTCGGACCGAACTTCAGCCAGGAGAACTTTAACACCACCCGCACCCGCAACTTCCGCCTCAGCCTGAGCTATCATTTTTCGCAGGTGCCTTCCAGGCCGCAGGGAAAAAAGATCGACAAGAAACAGCTGCAGGACCTGATGAAGAAGTAAGCCCGCCGCAGCCGGTATTCCCGGATGCTTCCCGAATCCTGCCTTAATTTACACGGCAATCGTTTACCATGAAGATCCTCATCATTGAAGACGAGCCGGACCTGATGGCAGAAACCGCCGGGGCATTGCAGGGCGAAGGCTACCTCGTGGAAACCGCGGCGGATTATGATGCTGCCCGGGAGAAGCTGGCCATTTACGCCTACGACTGTGTGGTGCTGGACATCGGCCTGCCCGGAGGCAGCGGGCTTTCCTTGCTGAAAGAGCTGAAGGAAGAGGGGAAGGACAGCGGCGTTATCATTGTATCCGCCAAAGGATCGCTGGACGATAAGATCCGCGGACTCGACG
>DATAGL010000871.1:0-2820 GCA_036263755.1 Chitinophagaceae bacterium
CAGAGCACCTGCAGCACTTCGAGCCTTTTACCCGCAAAAACATACCGCTGGTCTTTTTTGACCGGGTGGCCGCGCTGGGCGCCTGTACGCAGGTGCTCATCGACAACCGAAAGGCCGGTTATGAGGCTACCCGCCACCTCATCGAACAGGGATGCCGGAACCTCCTGCACATCACCGCCACCTCCAAACGAAATGTATATGCCGACCGCCTGGAAGGCTTCCGCCAGGCCCTGGAAGAAGCCGGCCTTCCGTTTCAGCCGGACCAGGTGCTGGTGACCAGCCTGGGAGCCGGGGCCGGGGCGGAAGCGGCGGCAGCGATCCTGCGCCTGCCAGAACGGCCCGACGGTATTTTTGTGGCCAACGACAACTGCGCCGCGGCCTGCCTCATGGCGCTGAAGAAAGCCGGGCTCCGCATCCCCGAAGACATCGCCATTGCTGGCTTTAACAACGATCCCGTATGTACCGTGGTCGAACCGAACCTCACAACCATTCACTACCCCGGCCAGGAGATGGGGGAAGCCGCCGCCCGCCACCTGGTCAACCACCTAGACGGCGCATCCGGACCTGCCCGGACGGAAACCATCCTGCTGCGCTCCGAACTCATCGTGCGCGCCTCTTCCCTCAGGGTGGGCTGATCCTCCGGAAACCATAATTGCAACCGATTACATTTGCGGGCAGTTTTCCCTATTTTAGTGGACAGGACACCCTGCTGCTCACATTCCTTCAAGGCCTGACTGTATGAAACGATCCCCGATCTTCCTTTTCTTCCTGTTCCTCGCGGCAACGGCCTGCGCGGAAGACGGCTACGGGCTCTGGCTCCGCTACCAGCAGGTAGCCGGTGCCCGCCGCCTGCAGCAGTACCGGGCCCAGGTCACCGGACTGAAAGCTCCGGGGCAGACGCCCACCCTTGCAGCCGCGGCCGGGGAACTGCGTACCGGGCTGAAGGGTCTGCTGGGCCGTCCCCTCCCCGACCACTCCGGGATTGCCACAGGCACGTTACTGATCGGCACGCCGGCCACCGCTCCGGACCTGGCAGCCCTTTCTTTACCCGAACTGCAGCAGACCGGTGCCGAAGGCTACCTGATCCGCACGGTGCTAAAGGGAGGAAAGCGCCTGACTGTGATCGCAGCGGCAACGGAAAAAGGCGTATTGTACGGAACGTTTCATTTCCTGCGCCTGCTGCAATCGGAACAGGACATCACGGAACTCAGCATCCTGGAAAAGCCCCGCCTCGGCCTGCGGCTCCTGAACCACTGGGACAACCTGGACCGCACCGTGGAGCGCGGCTATGCGGGCGGCTCGATCTGGGACTGGCACCGGCTTCCCGACTATATGGATCCCCGCTACCTTGACTATGCCCGGGCCAACGCCTCCATCGGCATCAACGGCACCGTGCTCACCAACGTCAACGCGAACGCCACTGTACTCACCCCTCTTTACCTGGAGAAAGTAAAGGCCCTGGCCGACCTGTTCCGCACCTACGGGATCCGGGTGTACCTGACGGCCCGGTTTTCGGCGCCGGTGGAGATCGGTGGCCTGAAAACAGCCGACCCCCACGACCCGGCCGTGCAGCAATGGTGGAAAGAAAAAGTAAAAGAGATCTACCGCTATGTCCCCGACTTTGGCGGCTTCCTCGTAAAAGCGAATTCGGAAGGGCAACCCGGCCCTCAGAACTACGGGCGCCACCATGCCGACGGCGCCAACTTGCTGGCGGATGCTGTGGCGCCCTTCGGCGGCATCGTCATGTGGCGGGCATTTGTGTACAGCCAGGAGGCGGAAGACCGGTTCAAGCAGGCTTACCAGGAATTCCGTCCGCTCGACGGAGCCTTCCGCAGGAACGTGCTGGTGCAGGTAAAGAACGGGCCGGTCGACTTTCAGCCGCGCGAGCCCTTTCATCCCCTTTTCGGCGCGATGCCGCAAACACCGCTGATGATGGAATTCCAGCTCACCCAGGAATACCTTGGCTTTGCCACCCACCTCGTATTCATGCCCCCGATGTTCCGCGAGGTGCTGGATGCCGATACCCATGCCAAAGGACCCGGATCTACGGTCACCCGGGTGATCGACGGTTCCCTGAACGGACACCCGCTCACCGGAATGGCCGGCGTTTCCAACATCGGGGCCGACCGCAACTGGACCGGGCACCTGTTCGGGCAGTCCAACTGGTATGCACTCGGCCGGCTGGCCTGGAACCCCGGGCTTTCTTCCGCCGCCATAGCCGACGAATGGACCCGCCTCACGTTTGGCAATGAGCCGCGCCTGGTGGATACGGTGAAAAAAATGATGCTGCTGTCGCACGCTGCCCTGGTCCAGTACATGACGCCACTGGGACTCCACCACATCATGGGCTATGGCCATCATTACGGGCCCGCACCCTGGTGGGACCAGGCTCCGCGTGCGGACTGGAACCCGGTTTATTTTCACCGGGCCGATTCTGCCGGCATCGGCTTCAACCGTACCGCCTCGGGCTCCGACGCCCTGTCGCAATACGCACCTGCTGTCCGGCAATTGTACGCGGATCCGGCCACCTGCCCGGAAGCCTACCTGCTCTGGTTCCACCATGTTTCCTGGGACCGCAGAATGCGCTCCGGTCGCACTCTCTGGGAAGAGCTCTGCCACCAGTACGCGGAGGGCGTGACCAAAGTGCGCTGGATGCAGCAGGCCTGGAACGGACTGAAAACCCGGCTGGATGAAGGCCGGTACGAACAGGTACGCATGCTGCTCGCGATCCAGGAAAAAGAAGCCGTGTGGTGGCGCAACGCCTGCCTGGCCTATTTCAGCAGGGTTTCCCGCCGCCCGATCCCGGCCGGCATTGAAAAG
>DATAGL010000872.1:0-2674 GCA_036263755.1 Chitinophagaceae bacterium
TTTCGGTCCTGGTTCTTCACCATCATCACCCGGACATTCTACGCAGCCAAAAGAAAGGAAAACAGAAAAGAAAGACTGTTTGCCGTGTTACAGGAAGAGGAAAGCCATTTTCCTTCCGTATATGCAGATGACTTTCTTTCAGCCAAAGAAACCCTTTTGCAGGAAGCCCTTCATTCGCTTACGGAAAAAGAACGGGCTGCCATCCTGTTGTTTGAACTGGGTGGTTTTTCCCTGACGGAAATCCAACAGATACAGGGCGAGAAAAGCCTTTCTGCAATAAAGTCGCGACTGAGCCGTACCCGGGAAAAACTACGACACAAAATTCTTCAACTGGAACAATTAAATGAACAAGGAGGACCATATGATTTTAAAAGGAACGCAGCAGGATGCTGATGCCAACAACCTGAGCGAGTACTTTGATGCCGTCCGTCAAAAAAATTACGAGGCTTCATTTGGCAGTGTACAAGATTTTATAGCGGTAAACCAAAATAAGTTCCGACATCCGCGCCGCAAAAAGCCGGTGCGTAAATGGAATTGGGTACTGGCCGTGTTGTTCCCGGTGCTGATCATACTGGCCTGTACCAAAACCGAGCACACGGAACCCGTGGGAAATACCGTTTCGTTCAGTGTACCTGAAAAGGATGACGCTGCAAAGCAAACACTGGAAAGCCTTGTGGGTAGCCTGCAAACGGTAATTACGCCGGACAGGCATAAGCCGGGTTATCTTTCCTACACCTGTTTCATTCCTGCCCGGCACAGTCAATCTGCTGATGCAGTTATTAATCGCATAAAAGCCATCAAAGGGATTACCGGTTTGTCCACCGCGCCCATGAGTGCCCGGGTCAGGGCATCGCTGTTATCGCACCTGGGCTACAAATTCTTCAGCACCCATGTGGATGCCACCGCCCTGAGAGATGAGGATCTTCAAAACACCCTGATGAAGCAATTAAAAGAAAAAGGCATCACCGATATTTCGGTAACGGTCACAAGGAACGAAAAAGGCGCCCGCACGCTTCAGCTGCATCCAGCCCGAAATGCTCGTAATTATTCCATCGATATGACCATTGACGATAAGGGCACCAGGATGGTGTTGCAGGAAGAAAAAAGAACAGTTGGAGAAAGGCACACACGTACAGAAGAGCCCCAGGTGGACTTTGGCAGCATGACTGATGGGGAGGTGCGGGATTTTATCCGTAGCCGGCACGGGAAGCATCTTCGGGATGAAAACATAAAAATTTCCCGCACGGCAAATGAAATAGGAATTGATATCCAAGAAAGCGATCAACAGGAACAAATACTGCGGTTCAAGCTGCACTAAGTGTTACCTGCTTTACAAAACGGTTCTTCCCTTCCCGGGAAGAACTTTTTCGTTTTAATGAAAAAGCGTCGTTGCAGCTGCTAAAAAACGATACGCATCCTTTCCGGCCTCTGCACCACCATAAGGTCTTAAAAGCCACCCCATATCGGACTGCATGTATCTCAAATCACCTGCGTCGGATGTGAGGACAAGGTTGCCGGTTTCCATAGGGGCCGATTGTCCTCAAAATGCTACCTTTCCGGCCATTTACCGCCCATGCATATTGGTCCGATTGTGTTACCCGATTTTCCCCTGTTGCTGGCCCCCATGGAGGATGTCAGCGATCCGCCCTTCCGGCTGCTGTGCAAAGAACGGGGCGCCGACCTGCTGTATACCGAGTTCATCTCCAGTGAAGGCCTGGTCAACCGTAGCGCTAAATGCCGGAAAAAGCTGGAGATCCTGCCGGAAGAAAGGCCTACCGGCGTTCAGATCTTTGGAGGCAATGAGGAAACGATGGCCCGCGCCAGCTCTATTGTCGACAGTGCCCGACCCGATTTGCTGGATATCAACTTCGGTTGTCCGGTAAAAGGGGTGGTCAGTAAAGGAGCCGGGGCCGGTGTCCTGAAAGATATAAAGCTGATGGTGCGGCTTACGGAAGCTTGCGTAAAGGCAACGCGACTGCCGGTAACGGTAAAGACCCGGCTCGGCTGGGATGATCAATCCATCAATATCGAAGAAGTGGCGGAACGGCTGCAGGATGCCGGCATCCAGGCGCTCACCATCCATGGCCGCACCCGCTGCCAGTTATACAAGGGCGAAGCCGACTGGCACCTGATCGGGAAAGTAAAAAACAACCCCCGGATCACCATTCCCGTATTCGGCAACGGCGATATCGACAGTCCGCAAAAAGCGCTCGCTTATAAGAACCGATATGGCGTGGACGGGATCATGATCGGCAGGGCAGCCATTAACAATCCCTGGATCTTCCGGGAGATCCGGCATTACCTGTCAACCAGTGAAGAGCTGGCGCCTCCGACCGCTGAAGAACGGCTGGCGGCCTGCCGGCAGCACCTGCAACAGGCCGCAGCCTGGGAAGGCGAATGGAAAGCGATCACCGAGATGAGGGGCCGGTACGCCGGTTACCTCAAAGGCCTGCCGCAATTGAAGGAACGCTTCTACAAAGAGCTGGTCACCGGGAATGACATCGTCACGCTGCAAAACATATTTGAACGGATGGAGGCCTATTATGCCGGATTTCAGCCGGAACGCGAACCGGTCTGGCTGATCAACTACCATCAGCACTACGAGCGAAAGTTGTAAATGGGGCAAAGAAATTTTACTGGCTACCTGCCGGACCGAACATAGTCCAGTGAAGAA
>DATAGL010000873.1:0-4881 GCA_036263755.1 Chitinophagaceae bacterium
CCACGACCTTCTGGCCTTTCTTCACGGCCGGCTTCAGGTTGATGGAGGTTTCCTGGTTCGTTTTAATGAACTTGGTCAGCTTATAGATGATCAGGTCGTCCTCGAAAGAAACGAGGCGCTGTTCTTCGTTACGGTTGTAGCGTACATGGATTTCATTGGCATCCACAAACTCTACCACACCTTCACCTTCGGCGTGGATCTGGATACGGGCATCGCGCGCGGCTTTACCTTCCAGACCGGTACCTACGATGGGCACATCGGGACGCAGCAGGGGCACGGCCTGGCGCTGCATGTTCGATCCCATCAGGGCGCGGTTGGCGTCATCGTGCTCCAGGAACGGGATCAGCGAAGCCGAAAGGCCTACGATCTGGTTCGGGGCCACGTCCATGTATTCCACTTCTCCTTTCTCGAGGATCGGGAAGTCGCCGGTCTGGCGGGAAACGATGCGGTCTTCCACGAATTCGCCTTTCTCGTTCACGGCCACGTTCGCCTGGGCGATCTTGGCAATGTCTTCTTCTTCGGCGCTGAGGAAGGTCAGCTTTTTCATTTCCACCTTGCCGTCGGTCACCTTGCGGTACGGCGTTTCAATAAAGCCCATCTCGTTGATCTTCGCATGCACGCAAAGCGTGGAGATCAGACCGATGTTCGGGCCTTCCGGGGTTTCGATGGTACACAGGCGGCCGTAGTGGCTGTAGTGTACGTCGCGCACCTCGAAGCCGGCACGCTCGCGGCTCAGACCACCGGGTCCGAGGGCGGAGATACGACGCTTGTGCGTGATCTCGGAAAGCGGGTTCGTCTGGTCGAGGAACTGGGAAAGCTGCGAGGTTCCGAAGAAGGAGTTGATCACCGAGGACAGGGTCCGGGCGTTGATCAGGTCCACCGGGGTGAACACTTCGTTGTCGCGCACGTTCATCCGCTCGCGGATCGTACGGGCCATACGGGCCAGGCCTACGCCGAACTGGGCATAGAGCTGTTCGCCCACGGTACGTACCCGGCGGTTCGACAGGTGATCGATGTCGTCGATCTCTGCCTTACCGTTGGTGAGGCGCACCAGGTATTTGATGATCTGAATGATGTCTTCTTTCGTCAGGGTCTTCTGGTCGATCGGGGCGTTCAGGTTCAGCTTGCGGTTGATCTTGTAACGGCCTACCTCGCCGAGGTCGTAACGCTTGTCGGAGAAGAACAGCTTGTCGATGATGCCGCGGGCGGTTTCATTGTCCGGGGCGTCGGCACCACGCAGCTGGCGGTAGATTACCTGTACGGCTTCGAGTTCGGAGTTGGAGGTATCCTTGTTCAGGGTGTTGTAGATGATGGCATAGTCGCCGCCTACGTCTTCCTTCTGCACGAATACGCTCTTGATGTCCATTTCGGAAATGGTCTCGATCGCTTCCTCATCCAGGATGGAGTCACGCTCAAGGATCACTTCGTTCCGCTCGATGGAAACCACCTCACCGGTATCCTCATCCACGAAGTCTTCCACCCAGCTCCGCAGCACGCGGGCAGCCAGGCGGCGGCCTACGAAGGCGTCGAGGGATTTGCGGTCACCGGGTACTTCGTCGGCCATGCCGAAAAGCTCCAGGATGTCCTTATCGGTTTCAAAACCGATGGACCGCAGGAGCGTTGTTACGGGGAACTTCTTTTTCCGGTCGATGTAGGCGTACATCACGTTGTTGATGTCGGTAGCGAATTCCATCCACGCACCCTTGAACGGGATCACGCGGGCAGAATAGATCTTCGTTCCGTTGGGGTGGATCGACTGTCCGAAGAACACGCCGGGGGAACGGTGCAGCTGCGACACCACCACGCGCTCGGCTCCGTTGATCACGAAGGTGCCGCGCGGGGTCATATAGGGGATGTTGCCCAGGAACACGTCCTGAACAATGGTCTGGAAATCGATATGCTCTTCATCGTTACAGCTCAGGCGGAGCTTTGCCTTCAGGGGCACGGCATAGGTAAGGCCGCGCTCCATACATTCCTCAATGGTATAGCGCGGAGGATCGATGAAGTAATCGAGGAATTCGAGGACGAAAATGTTCCGGGTATCCGTGATCGGGAAGTTTTCCTTGAACACGCGGAACAGGCCCTCTACGTTTCTTTTGTCCGGAGTGGTTTCTAATTGAAAAAACTCTTTGAACGACTGAATCTGAACGGCTAAAAGGTCGGGGGTATCAGCGATCTTACCGATCTTGCCGAAATTGACCCTTTGATTCGAGGTTGTTGCAGGCATATGATTAAAAACCGGTTTTAAATGATATTATGCGCAAATAATCACCCCGTTTTTATCCTGGTAGAATAAAAACAAATGAGGATGAACTATTTACACATGAATTGCGACGTCAAAATGTTTTTGGCCAAAACTAAAGGACTGCAAAAGTAAGGAATAAACGCACACCAACAAGCTTTTTTGCCCAACAAAGACCAGGCCACAAAGTTTTTACTTTGCTTTAGCAAATCGTCCTTTCCATGTCCTGGAAAAAAACCCTCCGCTCCTTTCTCACCTTTTCCCATAAGGACCGCATCGGTCTCCTTTGCCTCTGCGGCCTCATCTTCGTCGTGTTCCGGCTCCCCGCCTGGTTTCCCGCAGAACCGCCCCCTCCGCCCCAGCCGGTCACGGCCTTACGCCAGCTTGCCGACAGCCTGCTGGTTCCTTCCGGCCGGCCTGATTCCCACCCGGAGATGGGTCCGGTAAATAGAAAGGGGCAAAACGCCGGCTTTGCGCCGCCTTCCGGGCCGTTTGACCCGAACACCCTGAACGGTGCCGGCTGGGAAGCGCTCGGCCTCCGCAGCAAAACCGTGCGGACGATCCTCAACTACCGCAGCAAGGGCGGGCGGTTCCGCCGTCCGGAAGACCTCCAAAAAATCTGGGGCCTGCCGCCCGGCTTTTACGAACGGGTCGTCCCGTACATCCGCATCCAAAATAGCATCCCGGACGCTCCGGCATCCTCTGCTGTCCGTACCACTTATCCCCGCGCTCCGGAGCCGCGGATCGTTTCCCTGAATGAAGCCGACTCGGCTGCGCTGGAAGCCCTCCCCGGGATCGGTCCCCGGCTCGCAGCACGCCTGCTCCAGTTCCGCAGCCGCCTGGGCGGTTTCTATGCCGTGGACCAGGTTGCGGAAACCTATGGCCTGCCCGACAGTACCTTCCAGCGGATCCGGCCGCTGCTTACGGTGAACAGCTCAGCCATCCGTAAAATCCGGATCAACCAGGCGACAGAGGAAGAGCTGAAAGCGCATCCCTACATCCGGTGGCAGCTTGCCCGGGTACTCGTGGCTTACCGGGCGCAGCACGGCCCTTTCCGGAAACCGGAAGACCTGTTGAACTGTGCCGCCGTGAGCCCGGAACTGCTCCGGAAGCTGGTACCTTACCTGGAATGGGAATGAGAAGAGGTTTGGAGTTTGGGGTTTTGAGTTTGGGGTCGGGAAGAGAATACTTAATCCGCTTAATACCGGGTGGATCAAGCTATTGTGAATGGAAAATATCGGTTAACATCTTTCGGCCATTACAAAAGCTATGGATGCCGCCGGGAAGAGTATTTTTTGGCGCCTGCGCTTTTCAGGTGGAGTTGCGGAGCACCAGGGAAGCGGGAAGCTTAAACCCGGTACGGGAGCAGTTGTCCGTCCGGCCGCCGAGCTGGTCCAGGAGGAGGTGAATGGCCTGCTGCGCGATCTCGGCGATCGGTTGCCGGATGCTGGTGATGCCGGGTGGATAGAGCCGGAACAGTTCATCATCATCAAAGGATAAAACGGCCATATCCCCGGGTATCGATTTGCCCAGTTGCCCCAGGGCTTCAATACCGAATATGCCGAGGTAATTGGTGGCAAAAAAAAGCGCTTCAACTTCCGGATGCGCTTGAATGAATTGCATAAGGGCGTCGATCGAAGCCTCCCGGGTAGCCCCATAACCAAGTGTGAGCACCGGGGCGGAAGCCAGGCCGTGCCGGGTTGCCGATTCACTGAACGAAACCTCCCGCTCTTTCATCTGCACCATGTCGAGGTTTACGGTCACGAAGCCAATATGGCGGTGCCCCCGTTGCACCAGGTGGTCCACCCCCAGGGAAATGCCCGCATAGTTGTCCACCATCACAAAAGGGATATCAAGGTTCGGCAGGTACCGGTCGAGCAGCACCACGGGCTTGTTCTGCCCCAGCAGCCGGAGGATATCGTCTTCCATCTGCACGGCCGGGGTAATGATATAGCCATCGATCTGCTGGCGGGAGAGGTGCTGGATGATTTCGCTGGCGCGGGCCGGGTCGTTTTCCGTAGAGCAGTAAATGATCCGGTAACCAACGGCACGGGCTTCATCCTCGATGATCTTAGCCAGGGAGGCGAAAAAGGAGTTGGCAATGTTTTCGACGATCAGCGCAAGGGTTTTGCTCTGGCCGGTCCGCAGGCTGACGGCTACCTGGTTCGGATGGTATCCGTCTTCGCGGGCCACGGAAATGATTTTCTGGGCCAGGTCTTCGGAGATCCGCATCTGCTGGGCTTTTCCGTTCAGCACAAAAGAAACGGTAGAAGGAGATACCCCCACTTTGCGGGCGATATCTTTCAGGGAGACTTTCTTCATAAGCAAGGGTGTGCAATCGTTCTCATCAAGATAATGAAAAAACCCCGGATAATCCGGGGTTCATTCATTGTGCGGTAAAACCAATTACTTGATTTCAACGTCGGCGCCAGCTTCTTTCAGTTTGGCAACCAGGTCATCAGCGGTACCCTTGTCAACACCTTCTTTGATGGGCTTGGGAGCGCCGTCAACCAGGTCTTTGGCTTCTTTCAGGCCGAGACCAGTCAGATCTTTAACGATCTTAACTACGTTCAGCTTGTTGGGGCCACCGGCCTTCAGGATAACGTCGAAAGAAGTTTTTTCTTCAGCGGCGGGAGCTG
>DATAGL010000874.1:0-3008 GCA_036263755.1 Chitinophagaceae bacterium
CAGCCTTTTTCCTTTAAATGGGCCCGGCTGTTTTATATGTACGGCGCCGGGCAGTCACCGCATTCCCTTTTTTCGCAGCTGGAGCGGACGCTGGCTGCCGGCGGCACTACCTTCAATATGAGCGGAGGCGAACAAACCCGCGATTACCTGCCGGTATCCACGGTAGCCGAATATATCGTTTCCATTGCCCTGCAGCGTCAAACCGAAGGGATCATCAACTGCTGCAGCGGCGTGCCTGTACAGCTGAAAGAGCTGGTGCAGCGTTACCTGAACGAACGAAATGCTACCTTGCAGCTGAATCTGGGGTATTATCCTTATCCCGATTTCGAGCCCATGCATTTCTGGGGCGACAACACAAAACTAAAAACCATATCAGCGCATGAATGATGCAATAGAGGCTTTCCGGAACGAATGCGAACAGCGGATCGCCGCGCACAAGGGAAACTCCGCCCTGCAGGAAGCGGCTGCGGCTTTTGAGCTCGAGTCGAACCGGAGCCAGTACAGCTACAACTTTTCCTGGATGGGCCGGCCCATCATCCAGTACCCCCAGGACATGATCGCCATGCAGGAGATCATCTGGAAAGTGCAGCCCGACCTGATTATCGAAACCGGAATTGCCCACGGAGGCTCGCTCATTTATTATGCTTCCCTGCTGGAGCTGATCGGAAAGGGTGAGGTGCTGGGGATTGACATCGATATCCGGAAGCACAACCGCGAAGCCATTGAAGCCCACCCGATGTTCCGCCGGATCAAAATGATCCAGGGCTCATCCATTGCCCCCGAAACGGTGGAGCAGGTGAAAGCCCATGCCGCAGGAAAGGAAAAAATCCTGGTCTGCCTCGACTCCAACCATACCCATGCGCATGTGCTGGAAGAGCTCCGGTATTATGCGCCGTTCGTTTCCCTGAATTCCTACATTGTTGTTTTTGATACCATCGTGGAGGAGCTGCCCGACGATTACCTGCCCGGCCGTCCCTGGAAGCGGGGCGACAACCCGAAAACAGCCGTGTATTCCTTTCTGAAAGATAACCCGCAGTTTGTTATCGATGAGCGCATCGACAACCAGCTCCTGGTCAGCGTGGCCCCTGAAGGCTATTTAAAAAGAATCAAATAAGTGGTATGGAACAGCCCCTGGTAAGTTTTTGCTTTACTACCTACAAGCGCCACGATCACCTGGTGCAGACCCTCGAAAGCGTGCGCATTCAGTCCTACCCCCATTTCGAAGTGATCGTTTCCGATAACGATCCGGAAGAAAGCGGGCGGTCGGTCGTGGAAGGGGTAGGCGATGCCCGTTTCCGGTATTTCCCGAACGGGGAGAACCTGGGGATGAAAAAAAGCTTTAACCGGAGCCTGGAGCGGGCAACCGGAACCTTTGTCGTGATGATTGCCGATGACGATCCGGTATACCCCGATATGCTGCAGACACTGGTCACGCTGGCCGAACGGCACCCCGGCTACGGCATGTACCTGGGCGGTTCCAATTATTTCTTTACCCATCCTTCCATCGCCTCCCTTTGCGGTACGCGGGTCGGCATGAATTCCTGCCTTGCCGATGAGCCCATTGACCTCGTACGGGTGTATAATCCATCGCAGTTTCTGAAGGATTTTTTTGCCCTGAAGATCTTCCCGGCATTTCTATGGTCCTGCGGTATGGTGCGCAGGGAGGTGGTGATCAGCAAAGGAGGCATTCCGGATTACGGAACCCCTTTCCTGGGCGACTATGCCTTCCTGAGTACCATGGCCTCGCATTCCGGATGTGTGGTCATCAACCGGGCACTAGGACATCAGACCGTTCACCTGCAGAATTTCGGACGGTCACAAAATGAACAGCTCCGGCTGGTGGCGGTCAATTTTATCGACTATGTTTCGGAAAAGATCCGGCATGTAGAAGAATATCCGGTCATTGAGCCCCTGATGCACAAGTTTGTGGCCGGATGGCTGGTCACCCACCTCAGCTTCCTGAGGAATTATTATGACCGCTTTGATCCGAAAGAATTGCCCCATTTTTCGGCATTTGAGCAGGAGGTTTTTGACCTTCCGCTGATGAAGCCTTATAAAGTAAAATACTGGCTGAAATCAAAAGCCCCGGCAGTGCACGATACGCTGCTTGCCATAAAGAATAAGATATGGTAAACCGGCAGGAGCGGTACGGGTTTGTTTTGCCGGTACGCAACGGCGGACATTACATCAAAGACTGTATTGAAAGCATCCGCGCGCAAACGATACCGGAATTCACCCTGTTCGTGCTAGATAACCAGAGTACGGACGGTACGGTGGATTGGATCCGGAGCCTGAATGACCCGCGTATCCGGATCTTGCCGGCGGCTGCCTCTTTGACCATCGAGGAAAACTGGGCCCGGATCGTGGGCATCCACAAAACCGAATTCATTACCCTGACCGGCCATGACGATTGGTTCCATTCCCGGTATCTGGAAGTTATGGAGCAGCTGATCGACCGGCACCCGGATGCTTCCCTGTATTTTGCTCATTTCCACTATATCGACGCGGCCGGGAAAAAGATCCGGGATTGCAAGCCCATGGCGGAACGAATCACACCCCGCGACTTTG
The DNA here is from genome assembly GCA_036263755.1 of Chitinophagaceae bacterium. GTDB lineage: Bacteria > Bacteroidota > Bacteroidia > Chitinophagales > Chitinophagaceae > Flavisolibacter. Next base: position 2,569 of record DATAGL010000874.1, read on the forward strand.
TTTCCCTCTTCCTGAATAATATGATAGAAAGCATGGGAACGGGGTATTTCATGCGGGCTGCCGATTACGACCGGGCAGGCGGTATACCGATGTATCCCAATCTCCTGTTCGCTGATTTTGAACTCTGGTTCCGCCTCCTGCAACCGACGTACATGGCCGTCGCCTTTGATGACCTGTTTGCCTTCCGGCTGCACCAAAGTACCACGACCATTTCCTCCAACCAGAAATTCCAGGCAGCTTTTCACCGGTTCATCCAGTTCCTGAAAACTTTGAAACAGGACAAAGAGCTGGATGGGGCCATCCAGCGGTATGGAGTGAAATTTATTGCCTTTTATACCAAAGGACTGGCGCACCGGCTCCTGCGCACCGCAAAAAGCCAGCGCCCGGAGGAGAGTGTGGAAAAACTGGGAGCTATCTGTAAAACTTATGCCGATGAGCTG
>DATAGL010000875.1:0-2423 GCA_036263755.1 Chitinophagaceae bacterium
GAAAAAATTATCTTTATTAAAAGTTCGCACATGAAAAAGCTACTGTTCGCCGCCTCGATGTTCCTGTCCTTTGCGGCAGCGGCCCAGGAAAACGAGATCAAGCCGGCGGCAAAAGACGTTGTATACGGTACCGCTCCCTCCCCCGAAGGCCAGCCGGTAAAGGCCGGGGAACTGCCTGCCAAAATGAACGGCGGCAAGTTCGAAGGAAAGGTCACGGGCAAAGTAACGGAAGTTTGCAAGGCTATGGGTTGCTGGATCCGTATCGATAAAGGCGACGGAACGTCCTATATGGTAAAGACCAAAGACCACGCGTTCTTCCTGCCGGAAAATATCGTTGGCCGCACGGTCGTGATCGAAGGCTCGGCCACCACCAAGGAGGTCAGCGAAGCCCAGCGCAGGCATTTTGCTGAAGACGGCGGTAAATCCAAGGAAGAAATTGCCAAAATCAAAGGCGCGCTGAAAGAGGTGCAGATCATCGCCACGGGCATCCGGGTAGTGGAATAAGGATTATTGAAGGCCGGAAGCCGCGGAGGATAGGGAGTATCTTGTGCAGTCGCAAATTTGATTGACGATTGACGATTGACGATTGACGATTGACGAGCATTGAGCATTGATTATTGCTTATTGAATATTTGCCTCTGCAACCAGCAAAATACTCTGGTCCATAGCTTTCAGCCTGTGGACCTTTTTATTTCCGGGCCTGGCACAAAAATTACCACCGTTCCCTGCAATGAAACGTTTATTCTGGCCGCTTGCCTTCCTCCTCGTTTCCTGCACGGATGCCGGAAAAGGAACCCCAAATGTTACGGATACCGCTTCCGTCAGTCCCCGCCCGGATACTACCGCTGCCCTGCCGGCCCCCCCGGCCGGAGAAGGGGCTCTTCCCACTCAGGCGGACAGCCTGCACGCTCAAGTTGCTAATTCCGGTACCTCGGGCATTTTCCGCGGCCGCCTGGGGAGCGCTGAGCTGACGCTTGCCCTGAACGAGAACCGCACTTTCCGCCTGCAGGAGGGACCCGCCAACCGGCCCGGTCCCCTGACCATTACCGCCGGCCGCTGGCAGCCCACTGCCGGCACCACCTACCTCTACCGGGGCCAGGTGCTGGCCGGGCAATTTACCACTACAGGCGATACGCTGCTGTTTCGCAGGGGCTCCGACTCGGTACGCCTACACCGGGTACCGGCTGCCGGGGAAAACAATGCTTGGCGCCAGAAAGAGAAACAGGGGCTGGAATTTTTCGGGATCGGCAACGAGCCGTTCTGGAGCATAGAAGTGGACGAACAGCAGTTTATCCGGTTCCAGCTGGCCGACTGGCCGGTCCCCCTCCGCTTTCCCGCTCCTTCCGCCATGGGAAAGGATACCCTGCACTACCGGTCCGCGAGTGACTCCGGCACGGTGGAGGTTACGGTATACCCCGAGTTCTGCTCCGATGGCATGAGCGATTTTGTCTACCACCAGCGGGTCCGGGTAGTATGCCTGGGGAAATCCTACAATGGGTGCGGCCTGCTGTTCCGAAGGGAACAACGCTAGGCAAACCATAAATGGAAGAAAATGGTCGTTTGCAGAACGGGGCCGGCCCGCCACCCCCGGCTTGCCGGAATCAGTCGTCCATCCGGGTAGTACCCCGCGCGTTTTTCGTATCCCGGTCGCGGCGGGCTTCTTCCCGGTCAAAATCGGCTTCGCTCTCCGCCAGGTCTTTTGCCCCGTCGTCGGAACGTTCTTCACCCGGGTTATGCGTATTTACGGAGGCAATGCCGGGTGCCGGTCCTTCTTCGTTGTGCCGGGCGGGATCGTATTGTTTTTCCTTGTCCATGCTTTTACAGCTGTAAATGCCGTGCCAGGGAGGGTTTCCGTTCAGGATTACGCAGAAAAGCAAAGGCGCAAAGGACCTTCGTCCTTTGCGCCTTGCTGTATATTCTTTACGGCCCCAGGGCCGCACCGGGCTCAATTTCCGATTGCTCAGGCCATGGCCATCGAGCCGGCATACATTTCCTCGCGGAGTTCTTTCACGCGCTTGTCGGCCAGGTATTCGTCGAAGGTCATGAGCCGGTCGATGATGCCGCGGGGCGTCAGCTCGATGATGCGGTTGGCCACCGTTTGCATGAAGGTATGGTCATGCGAGGTGAGCAGCACAATGCCCGGGAACATGTTACAGCCTTCGTTGAAGCTCTGGATGCTTTCCAGGTCGAGGTGGTTCGTCGGCTGGTCCAGGATGATCAGGTTGGGGTTCTGCAGCATCATGCGGGAGATCATGCAGCGCACTTTCTCACCACCCGACAGCACATTGGTTTTCTTCTGAATGTCGTCACCACTGAACAGCATCTTTCCGAGGAAGCCGCGCAGGAAGGGCTCGTCGGCGTCCGTCACGTGCGGGGGCACGTACTGGCGCAGCCATTCCAGCAGGCTGAGGCCGTTACCGAAG
>DATAGL010000876.1:0-3362 GCA_036263755.1 Chitinophagaceae bacterium
CCCACCCATTCCCTTAAGTATTCACCCATTCACCAATTGACCCATTCACTCCAAAAGAAAAGCCCCTGCGCAAGCAGGGGCTTTTCTTTTGGAGACTATCCGATTACTTCACTTCCACCTGGTCGTGCAGCTCGGCGTCAACGAGCACGCGGCCGCAGTTCTCGCAGACCATCACTTTCTTGCGCTGCTTGATTTCACTTTGCTTTTGCGGGGGAATGTAGTAGAAGCAGCCGCCGCAGGCATCGCGCTCCACCGGTACCACGGCCAGGCCGTTGCGGTAGTTCTTGCGGATCTTTTCATAGGAGGCGAGCAGCCGCGGGTCCACATGGGCGCGGGCGTCGTCGGCCTGGCGGTTGAAATGCTTTTCTTCCTTCTCGGTAGCGGCGATGATCTTTTCCAGCTCGCCTTTCTTCGTATTGAGCACGCCTTCCTTCATGGCGATGGCCTTCTTTGCTTTTTCCAGCGACAGGGCCTTCTCGCCTACTTCTTCGTTGGCGTCCTTGATATGCTTTTCGCAGAGCTTTACTTCCAGCTGCTGCATTTCAATCTCTTTGTTGATGGCTTCGAACTCCCGGTTGTTCTTTACGTTCTCGCTCTGCTTCTCGTACTTCTTGATCAGGGCTTCCGCGTCCTTGATCGCCTCGCGCTTCTGGGCAATGAACTCGGTAATCCCGTTGATCTCCTCTTCGATCCGCAGCTGGCGGGCGTGGAGGCCCTGGATCTCGTCTTCCAGGTCGGCCACCTCGATCGGTAATTCACCTTTCAGAATGCGGATCTCGTCGAGCTTCGACTCCACTTTCTGGAGCGTGACCAGGGAAGTCAGCTTTTCTTCCACGGAATATTCCTTAACGTTTGCCATTGGTTGTGTTTATTTAAAGATAATGCAGTTGACCAGTTCACAGGCTGATCCGAAATCCGGCTGCGCAATCTGCGCAGGCTTAGCAACCGATCCACCGCTTCACTGGCCGGATTCCGCCCGTCCTTACGTAAAATAATGGACCGGATTGGTATCCACGCCTGTTTTAAGGACGGCAAAGGTAGGAAATTTTTGCAGCAAAAGGTCACGCACGAGGTCAACGGCAAACTGCTCGCTTTCATAATGACCGATGTCGGCCAGGAGCAGCGTTCCTTCCGCCTCGAAAAACTCGTGGTACTTCACATCGGCCGTCAGGTACAGGTCGGCGCCCGCCCGGCGGGCCGCCCCGATAAGGAACGCCCCCGCCCCGCCGCACACCGCCACCCGCTGCACGGGCCGGCCGTGCAGCGCCGTATGGCGCACAACCGGGGCCCCGAATGCATCGCGGATCCGGCGGAGCATCTCCTCCTCGTCTACCGGTTCGGGCAGGCTGCCGATGAGCCCGGCCCCGATGCCAAAGTGCACGTTTTCCATCTGGAACACATCGTAGGCCACTTCCTCGTAAGGGTGCGCCGCCTCCAGGGCCTGCACGATCTGGGTCTGCATATAGGCGGGGTAAACGATCTCGATCTTGGTTTCTTCCTCGGCATGCCGCTCGCCCACCTTGCCCACGTAGGGGTCGGCCCCGGCACCGGCCCTGAAGGTGCCGGTGCCCTTGCTGTTAAAGGAGCACTCCGAGTAGTTGCCGATATGGCCGGCGCCCGCGTCGAAGAGGGCCTGGCGGACCGTTTCCGCCTGGTCGTGCGGGGCAAAGGTGATCAGCCGGTGCAGGACCCGGTTCTTCGGCTGCAGGATTTTCGTTTCCTCCAGGCCCAGTTTCCGGGCGATCGTATCGTTGACACCGAGCACAATATTGTCGAGGTTGGTATGGATGGCATAGAGCGCCACCCCCCGGCGGACCGCTTCGATCACGGTCCGCTCCACATGGTTGTTGCCGTTGAGCCGGCGGAGTCCCTTAAAAATAACGGGGTGATGCGCCACCACCAGGTTGCAGCCGGCGGCGGCCGCTTCGGCCACCACTTCCGGCGTCATGTCCAGGGCACAGAGCACGCCGGAGCAGTCCTCGCCGGCCTGGCCCGTCAGCAGGCCCGAATTGTCCCAGTCCTCCTGCAGTTCCGGAGCGGCGTAGTGTTCCAATACCTGTATGATTTCCCTTATTTTCATGCCCGGAAGGTACGGATTCGCGTCGGGTACCGGACCACCAGGAATGTCTATGTCCAATCCATTGCACACGATCGTAAACGAAGTAGCCGGTGCTTTCCGGCCTGCCAGGCCGCGGGCGGAAGCAGCGGGTCAAAAGCGGCGCAGCCGCCGGCCGGTCATCGGGTACCTGCGTGGCCTCATTTTTGGGGCCCTGGGCGTCTTTTCCGCAGGTTTCGGGCTGAAAGGCTTCCTGATGCCCAACGACCTCATCGACGGCGGGGTTATGGGTATTTCCCTTTTAACCAACACCAAAACCGGCATTTCCCTTTCCCTGCTCATTGTACTGATCAATATGCCCTTCCTGGCGCTGGGGTACCGGCAGATCAGCCGGACGTTCTCCCTCAAGAGCATTGGGGCCATCGCCGCACTGGCGCTGGTGGTAGCCATTGTACCTTTTCCTGTTGTCACCAACGACCGGATCCTCGTGGCCGTTTTCGGGGGCTTTTTCCTGGGCGCCGGCATCGGACTGACCATCCGCGGCGGGGGCGTGATCGACGGCACGGAGGTGCTGGCCATCTACCTGAGCCGCCGCACACCGCTGACCGTAGGCGATTGCGTGCTGCTGTTCAACATATTGATCTTCTCCGTGGCGGCCCTGCTCCTGTCGGTGGAAGTGGCCCTTTATTCCATCCTCACCTACCTGGCCGCTTCCAAAACCGTGGATTTCATCCTCGAAGGTATCGAGGAGTACACCGGCGTCACCATCATTTCGGACCGCAGTGCCGACATCGCACACCTGTTGCGCACGCAGCTCGGCCAGGGACTGACCCGCTACACGGGCCGCAAGGGCTTCGGAAAGCAGGGGCAGAGCGACCAGGAGGTGGACATCCTCTTCACCGTGATCACCCGCCTGGAGATCAACCGGCTTACCACCGAGATCGAGCGGATCGACCCGCAGGCTTTTATCGTCATGCAGAGCGTACGCGATACCCGGGGCGGCATGGTCAAAAAAAAGCCCCTGAAAGAAAAATAGCTTTGCCGGAATGTTCGTACCTTTTCTTCAGCATATCCCGCCCGTTGGATACCTTCGCAGCCGCAACACCACTTTAAACTACCACTGCCATGTTTAAAAGAACCAACGGCTACATCCTGCTTGCCCTGCTCGTAGTTACCGGCCTGGCCGGACGCATTTCGTCGGATACGATCAGCAGCAAGGAGCGGCGCACCCTTACCGGTCAGCTGAAGGATACCCGCAATGCCCTGGTCAAAAGCGTGAAAGGACTCACGGCCGAGCAGCTGGCCT
>DATAGL010000877.1:0-4170 GCA_036263755.1 Chitinophagaceae bacterium
TGATCATTGAACTCCACGACTGCGGGCAACACATAGCGGCCCGGCTTACGTGCTGCAGTGAACCGAAAGCGAGCGGTTTGCTCTGGTCCCAGAGGCACCTCCCTACCCCCGATGACCACTTTCGGCTTCCCGTCCGATTCAAAGGCGCCCATACCGGCCGTAATTTCCAATTCTTCTCCCGGCCGTACTACAGTGCTGCTTTGTGCGATAATAGCGGAGTACTGCCGGTAATCCAGGTTACAGCCTCCTTGTACCTGGTCATGGAAATAGGAAAGCAACTGTTGTTCCGCACGGGCCAGCCTGTTTTGCAGGTCGATCCAACCTGATTGCTGCATGAGCTGTTGGTCACTGAATAAATGATCTTCCATTTGCTGCAGCGGATCCGGTTTTGCCGGATCCCAGACCCGTAGCAAACGGGTACAATCGGCCAGGAAAGATGTATGTGCGGAATCCAGTTGAGCAACGGAATCCATAAACCCGTTCAATCGATGGTGCAGTGCTGCACGTAGCCGTTGCAGGGTGGAATGGTCAGTCCCATCCTTGTCCTCAGCAGCGCTTTTCCGGGCATGTTCCAGAAAAGCCTGCAGCCTTTGCGCCTGTGCATGCAGCTGCTGCGCTTTGGGTTTCCAGTATTCCGCCCGGCTGCTGTACCTCGGTTCGCTCACCTTGTCACGGAGCGATTCCAACAGCCGTTCATTATTGAGCGCAATCGTTTGGGTGGATGCCATCAGGCCATCTTGTAAGGAATGAATAACCGGATCATCCGGGTCAGCAGGTACTGTACAGGAGCAGCAGCAAGAGATGCCGAAAACCGCAATGACTGCCGGCAGGCGCATATATTCTTTTACACAAAACGAAAGGAGCACCGTTGTAGTATGAACCGGGCTGCCGGAAGCGGGCTGAATGGCTCCTGCTGCGGTTCATTTCAGCATATAAGACCTATCCATCAGTCACCTGTTCCCTATTGCCCCTTTCCCTAATTTCGCCTATGCGCATTCACATCCTGCAGCATGTTTCCTTTGAGTCGCCGGGCACCCTGCTCGACTGGGCGGCCCGGCGGCAGTACCCCGTAACCTTTACCCGTTTGTACGAGCCACCTGTTGTGTTTCCCGCCGTGGAGGACCTCGATCTGGTAGTGGTGATGGGCGGGCCGATGGGCGTGTATGAAGAAGACCGCTGGCCCTGGATGGAAAGGGAAAAAGAATGGATCCGGACGTGTGTGGACGCTGGGCGGCGGGTGCTCGGTATATGCCTCGGGGCGCAGCTGCTGGCCGAAATACTGGGGGCCCGGGTGTATCCCCATACCCAACCCGAAATCGGCTTCTTTCCGGTGCACGCAACCGTTGCCAACGACCCGCTCTGGGCCGGCCTCCCCGATCCCTGGACGGTGCTCCACTGGCACGGCGACACTTTCGACCTGCCCTCCGGAGCCACCCTGCTGGCTTCTTCCGCAGCCTGCCCGAACCAGGCCTTCCGCAAAGGGTCCTGCCTCGGCATCCAATTCCATCCAGAAGCCCATACCGCGCTGGTGGAAGCCCTGCTGCAGCATGAAGGTCCCGGCCTGGTACCGGGCGATAATGTCCAAAGTGTAGATATGATCCGTGCCTTGGCGAATAAGGCCCTGCCGGAGCCGGAGGATTTTTTTGCCCTGCTGGATCGGTTTGTGGATAAGGAATGAAACGAGTTGTGTGCCACAAGCACATCGTTTATTCAACAGCTTGCTTGTGCTTTCACAGCAACCAGCAGACCGGTTTGTTCTTTTTGCCTTGAATTAAAAAAGGAACCAAAAGGCTTCAAGGCGTAGGTGCTGGACTACCCAAAGGAGATCGCGCTACATGAGCAATTATCAGCATTATTAACGGTTCATCTGCGCCATCTGTAATCCTTTGCACCAGAACCCCACCCGCACAACTCTTCCGGACGCAGAAACATCAGCGTCATCTGCGCCGCACGCTCCCGGGAACCAGCACAGCCAGTCCCCCATCAGTGTCATCAGTGATTACATGGTTCCCCGGCCCTGTTCGCCCAGGTCCTGTCCCTGATTTTTTTTCTTGGCCGCAAAGCCAAGGAAATACACCAGCGCAATAATGAAGATGATTGTTATTATGGCAAATATGAGCATAACCAAATGTTTTATATCCTAACCGGATAGAAAACCATGCCATAGAAAGCAGGCTGTTCCCTGACCGGACGGTCAGGCGAGCGCAGCGGCAGGCACGGCCTCCGCCTCTGCTTCCTCCCCCTGTTTTGCGCGCCGGAAGGGCTGCCGTTTCCAGTAGGTAAGGCTGCGCCACAGCCATTCGAAAGGCCCGAAGCGGTAGAAGCGCAGCCAGAGGTTGCTGAAGAGGAACTGGAAAACCCAGACGGCCGCCACCACATAATAGGTTTCATAGCGCTCCAGGGTACCGAAGAGCCCGAAGCCGTATCCGTAGAACAGGAGCGAACAGAGAATCGACTGCATGAGGTAGTTCGTAAAGGCCATCTGCCCCACACGGGAGAGCCCTTTCCACAAGGTGCGGAAGACCCCGGCCTTGTACAGCAGGATCACCACACTCATATGCCCCAGTGCCAGCAGGATGCGCCGCTGCTCGTAAAAGTTGATATAGAAATGGTCCAGGTAACGGGTGCTGTCGAAGCGCAGGTCCATCAGGGTGCGGTGCTCGTAATAGCTGAGGGGCAGCCCCAGTCCGTACGCCGCCAGCAGCAGCCCGAGGTAAAAGCGCATCGATCGCTTCCCCGTCAGCACGTTCCACCGGAACAGGGCCATGCCCAGGAAGATGAGGATGAGGTTATCCAGGAAATACTGGTGGTACATTTTGTAGCTTTCGATCTTGGCGTTGATCCCGCTGAAATAAGCCATGACGCCGAAGTAGCCCTGCTGCATTTCCTTGGTTTGTGCAGCCGCTTCCTTTTGCAGCGCCTCCGGCTTGCGGCGTTCCAGCCGGCCGGTCCAGGCCGCCTTCGCTGCCTGCTGCTGCTCGGTCAGCCGCTGCCCTTTCCGCTCCAGGGCCAGGGCCTGTTCGCCCCGGATGCGCACCTGCTGCACCTTCCAGAGCTCATAGGTGCCCTTCACATTCATGGCCAGCAGCAGGCAAAGGGAAAAAAGCAGGAGGTGCAGGGCCTGCAGGTTGCGGAAGGGGTACAGGAAAAGACCGCAGAGCGCATAGGCATAAAGGATATCGCCCGGCCACAACAGGATATAGGCATTGAAGAGCCCGAACAGGAACAGCCAGATGGTACGGCTGTAATAGATATGTGCCGGGTCCACCTTCCCGTTGCGTTTGAGCCGGTCCAGCAGCAGGAGGCAACCGGCCCCGAACAACAGGGAGAAGAGCGCCCGCATCGTGCCCTCAAACAGTCCTTCCACCACCCACCAGGTATAGTAGTTCGGACCCGCATACTCGTTGCGCAGGTTCAGGTTCGACGCCATGACAATGGGGTTGGAAAAACCGGGTATGTTCATCAGCAGGATGCCCAGCAGGGCAACACCGCGCAGTACATCCAGGAGCTGGATCCGGTCCCGGGAGCGCAGGGGGGCGGCAACGGAGGCCATGGGAAAGGTTTTGGTTTGCTTTTATAAGGTACGCAAACTTTTTGCTACCGGAAAGGGGTGGCGCAGCGGACTCATTTCCTTCCACCGGAAACAGGCGAAACGGTGCTCCTTGCTGCCGGCTGCATGCCGCTTTTCCTGCGCATCCCGCAGAAAAGCTGTTTTCCTCTGAACAACTCTTTACCGGTACCACCATCAGGAACACACCGTACATCAAACATCATACACCATACATAAAAAGTCCCGCCATGACAGCGGGACCTTAACCAAACTAAAGAACACATCCTGTTATAACCAACTGCCGATAAAAGATTTATTCACGTTCGGGTTGTTGGCCAGCCGGCGGCGGCGGCGCGCAACCTCCCGCTTATGAAGGACCATGGTCACCAGCATCAGCGGAATGAACAGCAGCGTGAGCGGCGGAATGCCCACGAAGGAGATCCACTTGCCTCCGTAATGACGGCGCATCGGGCGGCGCAGGCGCTCGGCGATGAGGTACATGCCCGGCAGGATGAACAGCGTCATGAAGAAGGCGAAGATGAGACCGAAGATCAGCGTCCACGACAACGGTGCCCAGAAGCGGGCGCTGTCGCCGCCGAAGAAGATATGCGGATCGAGCT
>DATAGL010000878.1:0-3116 GCA_036263755.1 Chitinophagaceae bacterium
AAACTCCACGGTGACGACAAAGTACAGTTCGGCGTAGCCACTTCCGTACAGCCCACCTACGTACTGGGCGACCGGGCGTACGTTATTTCCTCCGATTACAAGCACTACGCGGAAGTGCCCTGGCTCATCCGCCGCTGGAACCTGAATACCAACCTCGAGACTTACGTGGCCTACTCTACCGGCAAGGTGCAGTGGCAGGTGGGCCCGCAGGTGCGCTACCAGGTGCTCTCTTCCTTCGTGCAGAAATACCCGGTCAAGGAAAACCTCTTCGACTTCGGGCTGAAAGTAGGTGTCTCTCTTCACAAGAACCAACCATAAGCCTCGCTAATTGCTTTATTGCCCCGCAGGATCCTGCGGGGCTTTTTTCTGCAGGCTTCCGTAATTTTAGGCCATGAACCGATCCATCCTGTTGGGCTGCATCGCTTTGCTGGCCGCCGGCTGCTCCGGCAAAAAGAAGCCCGCCCCTGAAGAACCTTATTTCCCGGCCCTTCCTTTTTTCCAGAGCGAGATCCGCCATGTGGACACTTCCGTGTTCCGGATCATTGCGGTACGCACGGTCAACGGCCGGTCGGACACCCAGTACATCCGGCGGGAAGACTTCCGCAAGCAGGCCGAATTGTTCACCACCCTGCCGGACATCACCGAACAACCGGAGCAGTACAAGGAAACAAAGATGTACGACGAAACCACGAACGAAGCCTCCTTTGTATACGAAGCCACGGAGCCGGACCTCCCGGTGCGCAAGCAGATCATATATGCCCAGCCTACACCCGGCGGCGAAGCGCATATTACCCGGGTGTACGTGGAAAAGGTGCAGGACGCCGGCAACCCCGCCACCCATAAAATGACCTGGGAAGCCGGGAAATACTTCCGGATCATTTCCATCGTGCCGAAGGAAAAAGGCTTTGAACAGATTGTAAAAACAGAAGTGCTCTGGAACGAGTAAATTGGAACGATTTTCCGATGGGAAAGGAAGGTTCTATCAGCAGCGTATGACACAAGCGGAATTCCAGGAAATAGCCCCCACGCTCCCCCAGCATCCCGGCGTATACAAGTACTACGACGCGCTGGGCACGCTGGTCTATGTCGGTAAGGCGAAGAACATCCGGAAACGGGTTTCCTCCTATTTCAACAAAACGGTCAACTCCTACAAGACCCACGAGCTCGTGCGGCGGATCCGCCGGATCGAATTCACCATCGTGGAAACCGAACAGGACGCCTTCCTGCTGGAAAACTCGCTGATCAAGCAGTACCAGCCCCTGTTCAACATCAACCTGAAGGACGACAAGACCTATCCCTATATCGTCATCAAGAACGAAAATTTCCCGCGGGTCTACCTTACCCGTCAGAAGCTCGACGACGGTGCCCAGTATTTCGGTCCCTATACCTCCGTCAACAAGGTCCGCGACCTGCTCAATTTCATCAAGCAGACGATCCCGTTGCGCAGCTGTCCGCTGAACCTGACCCCGAAAAATATTGAAAAAGGCAAGTTCAAGGTCTGCCTGGAGTTTCACCTCGGCAACTGCAAAGGCCCCTGCGAAGCCCACCAGAGCGAGGCCGATTATATGAGCCACATCGAGCAGGTGAAAAACCTGCTGCGCGGCCAACTGACCCCGGTGATCCAGCATTTCCGGGCGGAGATGAAGGGCTATGTGGAGGGACTGGAATTCGAGAAGGCGGAGATCGCCCGTAAAAAGATCCAGTACCTGGAGAACTACCAGGCCCGCTCCGTAGTGGTGAGCACCACCGACCGCAACCTCGATGTGTTTTCGATCCAGAAGGACACGGAGATCGCTTATGTGAACTACCTCATGGTCACGGGCGGCGCTATCGTGCAGACCAAAACCCTGAAGGTGGAAACCCACCTGGACGAAACCCTGGAGGAAGTGCTGGCATTTACCATGGCCCAGCTGCGCGATACCTTCAACAGCGAAGCCAGGGAAATTGTAGTGCCCTTCGCCGTCGAATACAATGAGCCCGGCATTACGCTGACCGTGCCCAAGGGGGGCGACAAGAAAAAGCTGCTGGAGCTTTCCGAAAAGAACGTGCAGTATTTCATTGATGAGCTCAAAAAGCGGGAGCGGCTGCAGCTGGGGCTTAAGGGCGGCGATAAGGGTGCGCTCCTGCGCCAGGTGCAGGATGACCTGCAGCTGCCCGAAGTGCCGGTGCATATTGAATGTTTCGATAACTCCAATTTCCAGGGTTCCTACCCCGTATCGGCCATGGTGTGCTTTAAGAATGCCGAACCCAGCAAAGCCGACTACCGCCAGTTCAATATCAAAACGGTCCAGGGCATCAACGATTTCGCCTCCATGAAGGAAGCCGTATACCGCCGCTACAGCCGCCAGAAGGCTGAGCGCAAACCCCTGCCCCAGCTGGTGATCATTGACGGCGGTAAAGGCCAGCTGAATGCGGCCCAGGAGGCCATCGAAGAGCTGAACCTTACCGGGCAGATGACCCTTATCGGCCTGGCCAAGAACGAGGAGGAGATCTTTTTTGTCGGCGACCAGCAATCCCTCAAACTGCCCTTTGATAATCCCAGCCACAAGCTCATCCGCCGCATCCGCGACGAGGTGCATAATTACGGACTGAACTTCCACCGCCTCAAGCGCAGCAAAGGCACGTTCAAGAACGAACTGGAAGACATCCGCGGCATCGGCAGCAACACCGCGCAGGAACTACTCAAAGCCTTCCGCTCCGTTAAAAACATCCGGGAACAGCCGGTCGACGAACTGGCCAAGGTCATCGGGCGCTCGAAAGCACAGATTGTGAAGAATCATTTTGAAGGAAAAGAAGAATAAGTTGATCGGTTGATCAGTTGATTCGTTGAAAAGCAGGAATGTTATTGATGCGCATCTTCGTCTTGTGTAGAATAGAATCTTTCCTTATGGAAGTAGTTCGTATTGCGTGGTTATTAGGGAAAGGATAAAGCAGCATCCGATAATGCTCTATAGATATTTCTTCCGGTTACAAGGCCGGTATAATATCCACCCAGCGTTCACAATTCCCTTCCTACTATTGGATACAAACGGAAACTTCCGGCGCCTCATCTGCGCTATCTCCCTTCTCCCATCTGCGTCCTCTGTGATAAAAAGAAAAAGGGGCCAGGATAAAAA
>DATAGL010000879.1:0-2984 GCA_036263755.1 Chitinophagaceae bacterium
GGGCTGCAGTATCTGCAGCGGAACGGGCGCGTCCCAGGATGCCGGCCCGCTGGGAAGTGTTGGTGCGGGCGGGTAGCGTGTCTCTTCGGGGGGCTGGTGTCGTATCCCGGGCAACCGGAACGGTATCCTGATCCGCCGGAATCGTATCCCTGGAAAGCAGTGCCGCAGAATCTTTTTTAGAGAGGGGGGTTGTATCGGATGTTAAAGTGCTGTAAATTTCAAGCCCGGTAGTACGTCTGGCTTCGCTTTTCCACGTTATAGCGATGAAAAGCGTGATTGTAACAAAAGTTAGGAAAATCTTTTTTAAACTAGCCTTAGTTTTGCGAAGTCCAGACATAGACAGAAACAAAAATAGCTGATTAGGAATGAATCCATTTGTGAAGGTTGGGTTAATCCTATAAAAATCAATATCCCTTATGCTAAAGAAAATTGCCCTGCTGCTTTGTGTCGTTTTCACTGCGGCCCTCCTATTTTCCTTTGCACCCACACGCAACCGCCAGAAAGCCCTGCGCACCGTAATTATAGATGCCGGCCACGGAATCATGCCCAACGGGGGGTATAACGGTGCCCGCGGCAGCTTTTCGTATGAGGATGAAATTTGCTATGAAGTGTCGAAAAAACTGGTAGCCCTCGTAAAGCGGGAGTTCCCGGAAATCAAGATCATTGAGACCCGTCCCACCAAAGCGATCACCTCGCTGAAAGAGCGGGCCGATATTGCCAACCAGAACAAAGGTGACCTGTTTATCTCCATCCACGTGAATGCCGCCCCTCCCGTTCAGCACAAGGAGCGGCTGGCCGATAAAATCGTTACTTCCTATGTCGGGAAAGGTAAAAAGCGGCGCAAGGTGACCAAGAGTGTTCCTCAATACCGCTATTATTCCACACCCAACCCGGCCAAGGGTACGGAAACCTACATCTGGGGTTCCCACAAGAATGAGGACAAGGAAGTGGCCCTCCGGGAGAACGCCCCGATGCTGGCAGAAGAAAATTACAAGGAAAAATACGGCGACATCGACCCGAACTCTCCCGAGTTCATTGCCCTGTCCCTGCTGAAGACGAAGCAGTTCTTCAAGCGCAGTGCCACGCTGGCGGGTTTCGTGGAGGATGAGTTCGTAGCCGTGGGCCGCACCTCCCGTGGCCAGGCGCAGCGCTCGGTAGGCATCTGGGTGCTCCAGGCAACGGCCATGCCCAGCATCCTGGTGGAGACCGGTTATATCACGAACCGCAGCGAAGAAGATTACCTGAACAGCGAAAGCGGCCAGGAAGAAATCGCCCAGTGCGTCAACAAAGCCCTGAAGCAGTATATCACCTGGATCGAAAAGCAACAGCAGATGAACAAAGGCAATGCCCTACAGTTCTCCACTCCTGCGCCTGCTGCCAAGGACGCTTATTCCTTCCTGGAAATGGTGGACCACCACGAGCATACGCGGGCAGCCCGCTAGGTCAGGCAACGCTTTCAGTGACAGCTGGTACGATTTTTTTACCCACAATCCGGCTCCGGTTCCGCTCCGCAAACCCGTGGTTGCGAATTTATTGTTTACTTTGACCCGGATTTAGGTACCATCAGCCACAGAAAATATCGTTGCATGAAGCTGTCAAATGAAATGAAGGTTGGTCTTCTGGCCATTGTTGCCGTGCTCTTTCTCGTTCTCGGATTCAACTTTCTGAAAGGCAAAAGCCTTTTTAGCAAGCAGCCCGTCCTGTATGCAGTGTTTCCCGAAATCGGCGGCCTGGGTAAATCCAACGAAGTAAAGCTCAAAGGACTGACCATCGGTACCGTGTACAACCTAAAGCCGATGGACCGGGAAGTGAATAACATCCTGGTAGAGATCCACCTCAACCGCGAAGTAAACATTCCCCGGAATTCCATTGCCTATATTTCCGCCTCCCTGGTCGGCGCCTCCACGCTTATCATTGAAAAAGGAGATGCCAACGCCTACCTGGCTTATGGCGATACCCTGAACACGCGTCTGGATGCCGGCCTGGTGGGTGACCTGAAAACACAGATCACGCCTACCATTTCCCGGGTCAACAATACCATCGATACCCTGACCACCACCTTGTCTGCCGTAAACGACATCTTTGACCCGGCCACCAACCAGAACCTGCGGACCATCGTAGCCAACCTGGCGGTTTCCTCCGGGCAGCTCGCCCAGCTGCTGAACATGCAGTCCGGCGCCTTGGCCGCTTCGCTGAACAACATGAATGCCATCACCGGCAACCTGGCCAAGAACAACGACGCGATAACCTCATCGATCCGCAATGTGGAAGTGACCACTTCCAAACTGGCCAATTCCAATATCGAGCAAACGGTTGCCGCCCTCCAGGGAACGGTGTCTGAATTGCGGAATACCATCCAGCGGCTGAGCACAAATTTGAACAGCACCGACGGTACGCTGGGCGCCCTGATGAACGACCGCAAGCTGTACGACCAGCTGAACCGGGTGGCCTTGGGCCTTGAAATCCTGCTCGACGACGTGCGCGTGCACCCCAAACGGTACGTTAATATTTCGGTGTTCGGAGGCAAGAACAAACCGGAGCCGCTAACTTCACCGGCGGCTAAGGACACTGTTCCTTCGACACAAATTCCATGATGCGATCGCTGCCTTTTATTCTTTGCTGTTTCCTGCTGGCCCTCACTGAAGCAGTTGCGCAGGCACCTGTGGATACCACACGCCGCGTGGATATCCTGCCCGGTTCCGAACGATTTTACCTGCGCCGCTCCCCTACCGGCGAGGACCTCCAGATCCTGGCGGGCAATGTGCGCCTGCGCCAGGGAACAGCCCTTTTCCATTGTGACAGCTGCGTGTACAACCCCGCCGCAAACCTGCTGGAAGCATTCGGCCGTGTCCATATCAATGATGCGGATACCGCCCACGTATACTCGAATTACCTGCGTTATACCACCGATACCAAGAAGGCCTTTTTCCGGGGGAATGTCCGGATGACCGATGGACGTGCTACATTGACCACGCCGGAACTGG
>DATAGL010000880.1:0-3215 GCA_036263755.1 Chitinophagaceae bacterium
AGCTACGGCAGCATTTCTGGCCTTGTCGGTCACGGTTTCCGTGTGCGTATTGGGATGTTCGTTGCGGCCGTACACAGCAGCGGTAACGGTGTTCCCCTCCCGGATGGCCATGAAACAGCTGGTAGCGTCTGCATCGAAAAAGTGCGCAATGTCCGAGCGGTCGTTGGTGGGGTTGGTGGCCGGGCGGACCCGCACGGCGATTTCTTCCCGGTTCCCTTCCTGCTTTTCTGTTACCGATTCCACCTGCACCCAATCATAGCCTTCGCCGGTAACCGGGCCGGGCCCGGGAATGTCGATTTTAAAATGATCACCTTCCTGCACCGGGCGGTCCACTTCATGTCCCCGTTCATCGGTAAGGACAAAATCCGCTGTCAGTGCGCCGGCCAGCCGGTGCCAGTCGTTTACCGACAGCAGGCGGCTCCGTACGGTCTGAAAAAAGGCCCTGGCTTCGGCTTCGCCGGCCAGGGTTACCTGTTCTTCTGTATTCGTCTGGGCGCCGGACTGCTGTTCGGGCACCACCTCGTCCTTTTTACTTTCTTCCATACCCGCGTACATTGTGCATTTAAGTATTTGTCTAGAGGCTCAGGTTGCCTTCCGCACCTTTAGCCACCTGGGGGTTACCCGTGACCATGGCCGTGGCGATCTTGAAGAACTGGACCATTTTGCCGGTTTCGTTCTCCCAGTAATAAACGTCTGTAGGACGGACGCGCAGCAGGGCCAGGTTGGGGTCTTCCGGACCGTTCGGGAACCAGGCTTTAACGATCGGTTTCCATTTTTCCTGGATTTTGGCGCGGTCGGTTTCCACACCGGCTTCACCCCAGACATCCATATAGCTTTCCTTTCCCGGGTGGGAGTAGATCAGGTGCACTTCACCATCTTTGGTGATCTCATCGACTTTGATGGAGCGTATATCGGTAAAGAACCAGAGGGTTCCGTCCGCTTCCACTTCAATGGTGGCCATCGGCCGCGTATGGTCGTCGTTCCGCTGGTGGGTGATGAACATACAGATATTGATTTCTTCGGCGAGTTTGCGGAATTTTTGTACGGCTTCGTTCTGCTGCAGGTTTTTTTCCATGGCTGTTGCTTTATATGCTTGGAGGCAATACTGAAAAATTTATACCACTGTCAGGTATGCGCTGCCCATTCCGCAGCCGAGATGAGCCCGATCTTGCGGCTGTGGGCCAGGGCCTCGGAACTGTGGCGGAAGAACATGCAGGGTACACCCGCCGCCTCGATCTTGTGCAGAACATCGGCTGCTTTCTGACGGTTCGGCTCGTATACGTCGCGGATATACACCGCGTGGATCCGCTTGGGAAAATGTTTTACGACAGATTCATAGATATAAGGGTCGTGCTGGGAGGAATCGCCCAGCAGCACGAAGCGCTGCTCGGGGTAGGTTTCCAGGATGCGCACGATCCGGGTGAATTTCGTTTGGTGATTATTTTGCCCGGTTTTGAACAGCTCGCGCAGCTGTTTCAGCTGGTTCAGCAGGAAAACGCCCCGGGGCAACCCGTGGGCATTGGTAAACTCCAGAATGTATTCGTACAGGTTCCACTCCGAGCTGGACACATAGAAAAAAGGGTTCGGGGCATCCGGCGTTGTATTGCCTTCCGCCAGCAGCTGGTAATGCTTTACCACCCCTTCGAACGGCTTCCGGGTGCGGGCGTTCTGGGTGAACAGCACGTACAGGCGCTTGCGCAGGTGTGCGGAGTGGGAAATAAGGAAGGTGTCGTCGATATCGGAAATAAACCCGTACTGGGTTTCGTAGGGAACATACACCGACCCGGTGGCCGAGGTCAGGGTTTCACCCGAGGGTCCGAGCATCCGCACGGTTACTTCGTGCCAGCCCTGGGGCAGGGGCGGGGTGTCGGTCCAGTTGAATTTAAAGAACCCGTCCGTATCCGATTCGGTTTCAAACAACTGGCCTTCCCATTCCATCTGCAGGCGGGCGCCGGCCAGGGGCTTCACCATGAACAGCCGCAGGAGAGCCAGCGTATTGTTCACGAAACTCTTCGAATAGTGCCGGCGCGGCAGCGGTGCCATCCGGAATATATGTCCGTGCAGGGTCATCTGGGCCGTATGACCGTAACCGTGGTACAGTTTTATAGTGTATTCATCGGTCAGGCCCAGCCAATGAAGCAACCGGCTTCGCATCGTTTTTTGTTGATGGGGGTCTGTCTTTTGCATCATTGAAAACCTTACAATAAGCATGCAGAACAGCGAAGCGCTTCGGTTTTTATTTATCATCAATCCCATATCGGGGGGAAAGGAAAAGCGGGACTGGGAAACGGCCATCCGGGATTTTTTCCGCGAATCGCACCACAGCATGGAGTTTTACCTGCTGAATGGTGAATCGGACGTGGCTTCCATCAGGCACCATGTGCAGCAGGTTAAGCCCGACCGGGTAGTGGGCGTGGGCGGCGACGGCACCGTGAAAATGATTGCCGAGGAACTGGCCGGCAGCGGCATCCCCCTGGGCATCATCCCCGCAGGTTCCGCCAACGGCATGGCCCGGGAGCTGGAAATTCCGCTGGAGGTGCAGGCCGCCCTGGAGGTAACGGTCAACGGCCGCATCCGGCCCATCGACGCCATCCGCATCAATGGAGAACAGTTATGTATTCACCTGAGCGACATCGGGTTGAATGCCCTGCTGGTCCACCATTTCGAAAAGTCGGGAAAGCGCGGAATGTGGGGGTATGGAAAAGGCGTGCTGCGGGTGCTCTTTCAAAAACAGCTGATGGAGGTAACGATGCACATGGGACCCGAAACCGCGCGGCGGAAAGCCTATATGGTTGTGCTCGCCAATGCCCGCACCTACGGCACGGGTGCGGTGATCAATCCTGATGGCGACCCTTCAGACGGAAAGTTTGAGGTAGTGGTGGTCCGGCGGCTGAACCTGCTGGAACTGTTGAAAATGCTGGTCACCCACCGGCCCTTTCATCCGAACCGGATCGAAGTATTCCAGACGGACCGGCTGGAGCTGTCCACCCGCAAAAAGGCTAATTTCCAGATCGACGGGGAATACCTCGGCCGCCTGAAAGCGATCCGGGCGGAGGTGTTGCCGGGTTGCGTACACATCATGGTACCGCAGGCCAAAGAAGCCTGAACGGCAGAGTTGGCACGGATTTTTTTATAAATAAAGAAAATACAGGTTATGGACAGACTTGAATTATCCGGCAAATGGCACGAACTGAAAGGCAAGGCAAAGCAGGCTC
>DATAGL010000881.1:0-9836 GCA_036263755.1 Chitinophagaceae bacterium
CCCATCGTTATCCGTAACAATTAATTCATATACATAGGTTCCTTCCACCAAGCCGGTTAATAATCCCAGCGCGCTGAGTGCGTCGCTGAGCAGGCCACCCGATGGTCCCGAAACCTTCCGCCACTGGTAACTGGCAATGGAGCCGTCGGCATCCGTACCGCTGCCTTCCAGTGTTACGGAGTTTTCCGGCAGCGTAATGGAGCGGTCGGCGCCGGCGTCGGCTGCGGGGGCCTGGTTTGCCGTCGCGCTATGCACTACTACCTGCACGTCGTCGGTGGCCGTTGCGCCGTCATTATCTTCAACGGTGAGGCGGAACACATAGGTGCCGGCCGTCAGGTTGCTCACCGTGGGATTCAATACCGTTGTACTGCTGAAGGTAAAGGCGGAAGGACCAGAGACTTTGCTCCAGCTATAGGAAGCTACGGACCCGTCCGCATCCGAAGCGGTGGCGGTCATGGTGACGCTGTTGTCCGGCAGGGTCAGTTCCTTCGCGGAACCTGCATTCACATCGGGGGCCGTGTTTTCCGGTTCCGGCATTTCGTCGCGGGTATACTGCAGCATCCATTCATACATGTTTTTGCCGTCGGGCTTCCACTCCGGGTCGAACATTTTCTGCCAGGAGGTACCGTGCGTATAGCCGCTGAACAGGTGGTGCTGGGCCCGGGTAGTCGGGTTATAGCTGTTGATCTTCTCGATGTACTCGGTGGTCCACCAGCTGGGCGCCGTTTTGTCGTCGGTGCAATGCAGGCCCCGCACCGGGAGGTTGGCGGCTGCAATATTGTGTGCGCCCGCTTCGGAATACGGGTGATTGAACGGGGCCGTTGGTACGATGGCAGCGAGGCGCCCCGCTGCCGCCGCTCCGGAGGCCGGGTATTTAAAGGTCGCATCCCCGCCCACGCTGAAGCCGGTGAGGTAGATCCGGTCCGGGTCGAGCTTCGGATAATGCTCCAGGAAATAATCGATCATGTCATCCACATCGCTGACCGAAGGCTTGTCCTGGAACTGAGGCGCGATCACCACAAAAGAAAAGGATTGCCCATTTACGGTGAAAGAGGTTGGGAATTCGCCCGTTTTGATGAAATAAGGAACACCTTCAGCAAGGATCCGGTCAAGTTCCGAAGAGGAGCCGAAACCGCGGGCCCCATAGCCGTGCAGGTAAAAGAGCACAGGGAACTTTCCCGTTGAAGAAGCATAACCGGCCGGGAGGTGCTCCACAAAGCCGTTGCTGCGGGAGGTGATCCTTACGGTTTTCTTGGTTGTAGTTTGGGCTTCAATGCATTGTGCAAAAAGCAGGAAGGAGGCCAATAGACACAGGTTCCAGGTAGATTTCCATTTCATGGCTAGCATTATTTACATGTCCAATAAACGCACAGTTCTAGCAGGCAATGGAGACTTCACGCACAGGAAGTTTTTCTTAAGGAAGTTTCAGAGGATTGGCATTGAAACCGTTGCCTGACGCCACAAATACACACTTCACGCGGCTGTTGCAGCCATCCCTAAAAATCCTGTGCCACCGGTGGATTTGGGTGGATGCGTTTATTTTAAGATTTTCGCACCACTGTTTAACGCTTAACTCAAAATCACTATGTGTGGCATTGTTGCTTATATCGGCCCTAGGGAGGCTTATCCCGTTATATTAAAAGGATTGAAACGCCTCGAGTACCGGGGCTACGACAGTGCCGGCGTGGCCCTGCTCAACAGCGGAATGAAAGTGTATAAGACCAAAGGCAAGGTGGCCGATCTGGAAGAAACCCTCCAGGGAAAGGATCTGCACTCCAACATTGGTATTGGTCACACCCGCTGGGCCACGCATGGGGAACCCAGCGATCACAATGCGCATCCCCACACTTCCGCCAGCGGCAACCTGGCGATGATCCACAACGGGATCATTGAAAACTACGCCCAGCTGAAGCGCGACCTGGTAGCCAAAGGCTACGTCTTCCACAGCGATACCGATACGGAAGTGCTGCTCAATTTCATTGAAGACATCCGCAAGAACAACAACTGTTCGCTGGAAGAAGCCGTGCGCATCGCCCTGAAGCGGGTAGTGGGCGCGTACGTGATCGTGCTGATCGACAAGGATGATCCCGATACCCTTATTGCCGCCCGGAAAGGCAGCCCGCTGGTGATCGGCATCGGCAAGAATGAGCACTTCCTTGCTTCGGATGCTTCGCCCATCATTGAGTATACAAAAGAAGTGGTATACGTAAATGATTATGAAGTAGCCATTATCAAAAGCGATGAGCTTATTTTAAAGAACCTGGGGAACGAACGCCAGACACCGTATATCACCAAGCTCGACATGGACCTGGCAGCTATTGAGAAAGGCGGCTACGACCATTTCATGCTGAAGGAAATTTACGAGCAACCCCAGACGATTCACGACTGCCTGCGCGGCCGCCTCGATGCTAGGGCCGGTACCATTACCATGAGTGGTATTGAGAAATATGCCGAACAGATCAAGAACGCACCCCGGATCGTTATGGTAGCCTGCGGCACCTCCTGGCATGCCGGGCTGGTGGCCGAATACATTTTCGAAGAGCTTTGCCGCATCAATGTGGAAGTGGAATATGCTTCGGAGTTCCGTTACCGCAACCCGGTCATCCATAAAGGCGACGTCATCATTGCCATTTCCCAAAGCGGGGAAACGGCCGACACCCTGGTGGCCATTGAAAACGCGAAATCCAAAGGGGCCATCATCCTCGGCGTAGTGAACGTGGTGGGTTCTTCCATTGCCCGTCTTTCCGATGCCGGCGCCTATACGCATGCAGGACCCGAAATAGGTGTGGCTTCCACCAAAGCCTTTACCGCGCAGCTCGCCGTGCTGACGATGATCGCCCTGAAAATCGGTTATGCCCGAGGCACCATCGACGAGCAGCGCTACCGCAGCCTGCTCACCGAGCTCGAAGCGGTTCCCGATAAAGTGGCCCAGCTCCTGAAGAATACCGACCACATCAAGGCGCTGGCTGATAAATACAAGGACGCAAAGGATTTCCTGTACCTGGGCCGCGGATACAACTTCCCGGTTGCCCTCGAAGGCGCCCTGAAGCTGAAAGAGATTTCCTACATCCATGCCGAAGGCTATCCTGCCGCCGAAATGAAGCACGGTCCCATTGCTCTTGTGGACGAGAGCCTGCCGGTAGTGATGGTAGCCACCCGCGACACCTACCATGAAAAGATCATCTCCAACATGCAGGAGATCAAGGCCCGCAAAGGAAAGGTGATCGCTGTGGTTACCGAAGGCGACGAGCACAGCACCGGCCTGGCCGATGATGTGATGCATGTGCCGGAGGCCGATGAGATCCTGGCCCCCATGCTCAGCACCATTCCGCTGCAGCTCCTGGCTTATTATATAGGCATCGGCAAGGGCCTGAACGTGGATATGCCGCGGAACCTTGCCAAATCCGTAACAGTCGAATAAGACGCACCCTGCCATGAACGAAATCAACAAGCGACCCCTGAAAAGCATCGGCTATGGATTCATAGCCCCCGATTTCCTTCCCGAAGGAAAAGACGAATACCACCTGCGCAACCTGCAGAACCGGACGGGTACCGATTACCGGCACCTTTCGGCCTATGAGATCGAAGTCCTCGTACGCAACAACAACACTTCCGACGACTGGAATAAAATCCAGGTGTCCGATGCCTTCAATCCCGACCTGGTACGCAACTGCAAGTTCTTCGGGCTGGTGCGCATCGGCAAGCTGGAGGCGGTTGCCCTGGAATACCATAACGTGGCCATGCCGGTGGGTCTGTACAACAGCACCATCATCTCCTGCGATTTCGGCGACAACGTGGTGGTGTCGAACGTGAACTACCTCGCGCACTACATCATCGGCAACGAAGTGATGCTGTGCAACATCCATGAGCTGCATACCACCAGTCATGCAAAGTTCGGTAACGGCATTTTGAAAGAAGGCGAGGATGAATCCATCCGGATCTGGATCGAAGTATGCAACGAGAACGGCGGCCGGAAGATCATTCCCTTTAACGGCATGCTGCCGGGTGATGCCTGGCTCTGGTCGAAATACCGCGACGATGCTGCCCTCATGCATCAGCTGAAGCTGTTTACCGAAAAGAAATTCGATAAGCAGCGGGGTTATTACGGGAAAGTAGGCGACCGCACCGTGATCAAGAATACCAGCATCATCAAGGATGTATGGGTGGGCACCGATGCCTATATCAAAGGGGCCAACAAGCTGAAGAACCTGACTATCAACTCCTCCCCCGAATCGCGCTCGCAGATCGGCGAAGGCTGCGAGCTGGTGAACGGGATCGTGGGCTACGGCTGCCGGATCTTCTACGGCGTGAAGGCCGTTCGCTTCGTAATGGCTTCGCATTCCCAGCTCAAATATGGCGCCCGCCTTATCAACTCCTACCTCGGCAACAATGCCACCATTTCCTGCTGCGAGGTGCTCAATTCGCTGATATTCCCCGCCCACGAGCAGCACCACAACAACTCGTTTCTCTGTGCGGCACTGGTGATGGGACAAAGCAATATTGCCGCCGGCGCCACCATCGGCTCCAACCACAACAGCCGGGCGGCAGACGGCGAACTGGTGGCGGGCCGCGGCTTCTGGCCGGGCCTCTGCGTAAGCCTGAAGCACAACTCACGCTTTGCCTCCTTTACGCTGCTGGCCAAGGGCGACTACTCCTACGAGCTGGATGTGCCGCTGCCTTTCAGCCTCGTCTCCAACGACGTCACCAACAACCGCCTCGTGATCATGCCGGCCTACTGGTTCATGCACAACATGTATGCACTGGCCCGTAATGCCCATAAGTATGTCGACCGAGACAAACGCGCCCGGAAGATCCAGAACATCGAATACGATTTCCTCGCTCCGGACAGCGTCAATGAGATTTTTCAGGCCCTGGACCTCCTGCGCCGGTTTACCGCCGAAGCGTACGACCGCGAAGGCGCCCGGAACCGCAGCGCGGCCGAGCTGGTGGAGCTGGGAGAACAGCTGCTGGGCAATCCGGAATCCGGCGTGGAAAGCCTCACGATCCTTGCAACCGGCTTTGAGAACAACAACCGCCCCACCCTGCTCATCAAAGTGCGCGAGGCCTACCGGATTTACCGGGAACTGATCACCTATTACGGCGTCTGGAACCTGCTGCCGGTACTGGATGAAGGTGCGGGGCCGGAATCGCTGCAATCCGTCTTTGCCGGTACTGTCGCCCGTGAAGCCTGGACCAACATCGGGAGCCAGCTGGTGCCGGCTTCCGCCCTGGACCGCCTGCTGAAGGAAATCCGCACCGGTGCTATTGGAAACTGGGAAGAAGTACACGGCTTTTACACCGATCAGGGCCGTGCATACGCGGAACAGAAGCGACGGCACGCCCTTGCTTCCCTTCTGGAGAATGCAGGTATCACCCTGGAACAACTGGACGGGGAACAATGGAACCGCTTCCTGAAAACGGCCCTCCATGTAAAAGAATGGATGGTGCATTGTATTGCCGAATCGCGCGCCAAAGATTACCAGAGCGCCTTCCGGAAGATGGTATACAACAACGATGAGGAAATGGAGGAAGTCGTGGGCCGGCTGGAGGATAATGTATTCATCCACGACCAGCAGGAAGAATTGAGCCGCTTCCGCACCGCCATTCAGCGGAGGCTGCAGGGCGCTGCTGTGTGAGACACCGGAAGAAAATATTCAATAAGCAATTTTCAATGCGCAAGGTTCAAATTTTTTATTTGAACCTTTTTCTTTGCTCCCTTTTACCGGAACCGGGGAACGGCAGAACAGACGAACAAGGAATATCGAATGAAGAATCAGAACGTTAACGGGACTAAAGCCGGATACCCATCAGCGTTATCAGCGCCCTATCTGCGTCATCTGTGATTTCTCTGCGTCATCTGTGATAAAAAAATTCCCCCCGGTGAACGGGGGGAACCTTCTTGCAAGAAGTAGTATAGTTACATACAATGATTACTTCTTCGTAGTGTCCGTACCAGCACCAGTGCCAGTAGTGTCGGAACCAGCACCTGTAGTGGTGGTTGTGTCGGCACCAGTGTTCACGCCAGTGGCAGTGTCGGGGTTAGCCGGAGAAAGGGTAGCAGAATCAGAAGTACCAGTGGCAGTAGAGTCGCCGGAACCAGTTCCTTCACCAGCGTTGTTGCACGCTACCAGAGAACCGGCAACGATCAGCAGAGCGAAAAGTTTTTTCATTGTACTGTTTTTACGATTTTGTTAACTAATGCGCGCAAAGGTAAAGGCTGCTTACCAATTTTCAAATGCAGGCGTGATTTTTTTATACACATTTACTTCTTCCGGAAGAAAATGCGAATAGGCACGCCCGTGAAATTGAACTGCGCGCGCAGCTGGTTCTCCAGGTAATTTTTATACGGTTGCTTTATGTCCTCGGGATAGTTTGTAAAGAACAGGAACGTGGGTATCGGTGTTGGCAGCTGGGTGATATATTTGATTTTTACCGCATGTCCGCGCACCACCGGTGCGTGGTAGGCTTCCACGGCTTTCAGCATCACTTCGTTTAGCTTGGAAGTCGGGATCTTCTGCTTGCGGTTCTCGAACACATCCAGGGCCTTTTCCACTCCTTTCAGGATCCGCGTTTTTTCTTTTGCCGAGATGAACAGGATGGGCACATCGTTGAATGGGGCCAGCCGCTCTTTCAGTCCTTTTTCGTAATCCCGCGCGGTATTGGTTTCCTTTTCCACCAGGTCCCACTTGTTCACCAGCACCACCAGGCCTTTTCCTTTCCGGGCCGCCAAGGAAAAGATGTTCAGGTCCTGGGCCGTGATGCCTTTTTCAGCATCCAGTAGCAGCATGCAGACGTCGGCTTCGTCCATGGCTTTTATCGCACGGATGACAGAGTAAAACTCCAGGTCTTCATGCACTTTGGTCTTGCGCCGGATCCCCGCCGTGTCGATGAGGATAAAATCTTTCTGGAACAGGTTGTACCGCGTGTGAATGGTATCGCGGGTGGTGCCGGCAATATCACTGACGATGGTCCGCTCCTGCCCTACCAGGGCATTCAGCAGCGAGGATTTTCCCACGTTCGGCTGCCCGATGATGGCAAACTTGGGAACGCCCTCCTCGCCTTCCGGCGCCGGCTCCTCGGAGATATGGTTGGTGACGGCATCAAGAAGATCGCCGGTTCCCGAACCGGAAAGGGATGAGATAAAGAAGATCTGCTCAAAGCCCAGGCTGTAAAACTCCGAAGCTTCCAGCAGGCGTTCATTGTTGTCCACCTTGTTGACCACGAGCAGTACCGGTTTGGTGGAGCGGCGCAGCACATCGGCCATCGCGTCATCCAGTTCGGTTACGCCCGTAGCGGCATCCACCACGAACAGGATGATATTCGCTTCTTCCATGGCGATCTTCACCTGCTTGCGGATCTCGCGCTCGAATACATCCTCGCTGTCGGGCACGAACCCGCCGGTATCGATGACGTTGAAATTCTTACCATTCCAGTCGGCCACACCGTACTGGCGGTCGCGCGTTACGCCGGGCACATCTTCCACGATGGCCTTGCGCTCTTCCAGCAGGCGGTTAAAAAAAGTACTTTTGCCCACGTTCGGCCGTCCCACTATTGCTACTGTAAAACCCATTCTGTTTACGATTTAGGATGTACGGTGTATGCTGTTTCCTGAACGAGCGGATATGCAGATGCCATGCCAGTATGTGACTGCACCCGATAAGCTCCTCCTTCCATACACCATTTGAAAATTGAGAATTGAAAATTGTTTATTGGTTGTTTCCCTGCGTGTACCGGCCTAATAACCATACTCCTTCAGAAACAGGTCGTTTTCCCGCCATTTGGGGCGGACCTTAACAAACAGCTCCAGGAATACCTTCTGTCCGAGGAACTGTTCGATCTCTTTGCGGGCTTCGGTACCGATCTTGCGGATCATCTTTCCGCCTTCCCCGATAATGATCGATTTCTGTGTTTCCCGCTGCACGATGATATTGGCGCCGATCTTGATGAGGGTGGACTTCTGCTTGAACTCGTGCACCAGCACCGTGGTATGGTACGGAATCTCGTCCTCGAAAAAATCAAACACCTTTTCCCGGATCAGTTCGCCTACCAGAAACCGCTCGGAAAGATCGGTGAACTCGTCTTCCGGAAAGAAGGCGTCTCCTTCCGGCAGCAGCGCTACCACCGTCTCGAGCAGCCGGCGCGCATCTTCCGGGTTGCGGGCCGACATTGTCATTACCTGTTTGGCGTAGGGACGGGCGGCAAACCATTCTTTCGCCTCCCGCACCCGGTCGGAGCCTACGGTATCGATCTTGTTGATGAGGACGATCCGGGGCACCTTCAGGCGCAGCCCGGAAAAGATGGCATCCACTTCTTCCCAGTTGTCCCAGATATCGAGCATGAGCAGGGCGACGTCGGCGTCTTCCAGCGAGCTTTTTACGGCCTGCATCATTTTCTCGTGGAGCTTATACTTCGGCTCGATGATCCCCGGGGTATCAGAAAAAATGACCTGGTACTCCGGGGTGGTGACAATCCCCTTGATCCGGTGCCGGGTTGTCTGCACTTTTGGTGAAACGATGGCCAGCTTTTCCCCGGTCAGGGCATTGAGCAGGGTACTTTTTCCTGCGTTGGGTTTACCGAATATGTTGACGTATCCTGCCTTCACGTGCGAATGATCTGTTAAGCAAAGGTAGCTGATTAAAAATTGTTTGGAAGGAATGGATTGGCATCCTATATTTGCACTCCACATCGCGAAGTAGAGCAGCGGTAGCTCGTCGGGCTCATAACCCGAAGGTCGCAGGTTCGATCCCTGCCTTCGCAACAAGAGGCTCCTTACGGAGCCTTTTTCTTTTGGGCACCTTTCCGTCCACCGGCTCTTCTGCACTGCAGGCTGAACCTCTTCTCCGGAACATAAAAATGCAAATAAAAAAGGCGCCCATGTGAAGCGCCTTTTTCCTTTTCTCTCACGTTCCTAACTCCTCAAAGTTTTCATTTTTCCGGTCTTTTCATTGTTGGTTCTTCCTGGCAATAATACCAGCCTTCAACCTATTGATTCAGTTTTCACGGCTTCCAAATTCATTGTTGTTCCTATCCCGCTCCTGCCCTGCTCCCGGTCCGGGATCAAAAACAGGAGGCTACATCCTTTTCTGATAAATCCTTTCTGACAATGCTGGTGCAAAGATACGCCAGACAGCAATTCGTTGTTTAAACAACTAATTAAAATCTTGTTAAGCCGGTCATCGGAAATATAGATTCTACCAACAGGATGAATGCAACGTTCAGCCCGCTCATCAGCAGCAAAACCACGAGCGCAATGATTTCTTTTCAGTTAGAAATAAAGATTTCCCCCTTATGATAGGTTGACTTTCCCTTCCGGTCCTGCACCCGTTTTTACTTCCACCGGAGGTCGGCCACTACAGGGTAATGGTCCGAATAAGGTACGCGGAAGCGATGGTACTGAAGCACTTTATACCGCGAATCGGTCAGGATGTAGTCGATCCGGAGGTTCGGCGATATATACCGGAAGGTACGGCCCAGGCCGGAGCCTTCTTTGGTAAAAGCGTCCTGCAGGCCGGCCCGGATGGTAAAGTAGGTAAAGGAGTTCGGCACGTCGTTGAAGTCGCCGGTGAGGATGACGGGATGCGGGCTGCGGTCCACCTGCTGCCGCACGAGGGCGGCCTGATCGGTGCGGAAGCGATAGCCGCGCTTCAGCTTTGAAATAATGGTGCGGGAAGCGCCAAGCGTACTGTCTTCCATGCGTTTTATATCGGAAAGTCCTTCGTAATCGCTCCGGTTGAAGCGGACCGACTGGAGGTGGGTGGTGATGACCCGCACCGTACCCTGCGGGAGCCGGAGGTCGGCATAGATCATATCCTCGGCAGAAGAGCCTTCCGGAAACT
>DATAGL010000882.1:0-2774 GCA_036263755.1 Chitinophagaceae bacterium
ATAAACCCTTTCTTATTCAGCACCAGCATGCTGGTCATGAATACACAAAAAATACCCAGCAAAAGGGCAGCGGAATAATGGCCGTAAAATGACCGGATCGGAATGATGGATGCAGCGATCGCCGTAGCGAGAATTATGAACTGGTTCGTACGCTTGGTGACTTCTTTGATATCATGCAGCGTATTTATCTCTGTTTTGACAGCAGGGTTATTCATAAGCATGTACAGGATCTGGGATAAGGAATTATTCTGCGGCGCCCCTTTGCAGGTTTTGCCCGTTCGCTGCAAGATATACGCTTTCTTACGGAGAAGAAAAAGCCAAAACACCACCGTACATATAAACTCTTAAGCTCATTTAAAGAGAATACTGAATATAAAAAAGTTTCATCTGTCACGATTATTACAGTGGTGGCAGAAAAAGCAGAAAGCCCCTGTCGGCACAGGGGCTTTCTGCTTTATGCTGAAGAATAATCAGCTATTGGTGCTTCCGGAGTGACTGCTGTTGTCGCCGGTGGCACTTGTGCGGATGGTTGTGGAGCCGATGGTCGGTGCCTGCCCTACCCGGAGGTTGTTCTGTACGTGCCGGACACCGGAGATGGATTCGACCAGGTCTTCCGCCCGGCGTTTTGCCTGCCGGCTGTCCACAGTACCGGTAAGCGTAACTTCTCCGTTCTCGATCCGCACGTCAATGTCGGAGGCATCCACATACCCATCATCGCTGAGCCGGTCGCAAACATCTTCCCGGATCCGGTCATCAGAGCGGTTATAGGTTTTCGGACCTTTGCCCCGGTGCGCTCCCTCCATCCGGCGGTCCATTTCCCGGCGGCGCTCTGCGCTACGGTCGCCAAACCAGGAGGAAACTTCATCACGGGTACGCTCCCACCAGTCGCGGTCCTGCCCGCGCTGCCCTTCCTGCTGGCGGTTCTCGTAGGGCTGCCGGCCCCAGTCCCCATGAGCCTGCTGGCCGCCTTCCCGATAAGCACCCTGTTGCGGTCCTCCCGGGTTGAAGTGACTCTGGCCATACATATCGCCCATGCTGGAATTACCATATCCCTGGTTCATCCCCCACTGGTTGCCGGATCGCTGCTGATTATGGTAATGCTCATCCTCACGTCCCCAATGCTGGTTGCCTTGAGAAGACTGGTATCCGGATTGCTGCCCGTAGGAGGGCCGGTTTTCCTGCTGCCCGTAACGGCGCTGCTGATTGTCGTACGACTGGCCTCCTGAAGCACGGTACCGCTGGTCCTCATCATATGACCCGCCATAGCCGTGCTGGCCACCGCCCTGATTTCCCAGTTGCTGGCCCCAGTTGCCCTGCTGGTACCGTTCATCCTGGCGATTCCGAAAGTCCTGCCGGTAACGGTTGCCGGAAGACCCTTCAGACTGCTGGTCATCCTGGCTGCCGGTATTGTAGGATTGCCCTGCACCGATCTGGTTGTTCATCCAGTCGTCGTAATTGCTGCCCAGGTAGCTCGTACCGCCATAAAAGCCACCGGTATGACCGGTAAACCCGTCACGGTCCAGGTCACCGGATTGGCGGTTGCGGCCCTGCCCTCGCTGCCGGTTCTGGCCCTGTCTGTAGCCTGAGTTATTGAAATTATGATCATCCACATACCGGCCCTGGTTCTTGTCCCAGTTTTCACCGGAGGAATGACGGTTTTGATCATTTGCCATGATTCCGCATTTTAAGGTTAAGGAATAATGCTTTACAGAAGAAGTAGAAAAAATTATGCCTTTCCGGAAAGGAAGTAACCCCGATCATTCACTACAGCCCTTGCGGACGGAACCTTCCTGTATTAACGTTTCCTTTCGGAAAATGAATTTCTTTGAATGGACAACTTGGTTCAATTTTGATGAAAGCCGATACAATTAATAGACTATGGCAGGAATACTTGATCTGGTAGGCAATACACCATTGGTACTGCTGCAACGCATTCCCACGAACAAGAATGTCACGATCTACGCAAAACTCGAAGGGAACAATCCCGGCGGCAGCGTAAAAGACCGGGCCGCTTACGGAATGATCAAAGGGGCGCTGGACCGGGGCGAACTCCTTCCCGGCATGAAGCTGATTGAAGCCACCAGTGGCAATACCGGTATTGCCCTGGCCATGATCGCCAGCCTCTTCGGTGTTGAAATTGAACTCGTAATGCCGGAGGATGCCACCCGGGAGCGGGTGCTGACCATGGAGGCCTTCGGCGCTAAGGTGATCCTCACACCTAAAGAGCGTTCCATGGAAGGGGCCATTGATTATGCACATGAGCAGGTGACCCGGGGTGGATACCTGATGCTCAACCAGTTTGCCAATCCCGACAATTTCGGCATGCACTATAAAACTACCGGCCCGGAAATCTGGCGCGACACGCAGGGTTCGGTCACCCACTTTGTTTCTGCCATGGGAACCACCGGAACCATCATGGGCGTTTCCCGGTTCCTCAAAGAACAGAATGAAGCAGTACAGATCATTGGCTGCCAGCCCACGGATGGATCCCGCATCCCCGGAATCCGGAAATGGGGGGAAGCTTATATGCCGAAGATCTTCAGCCGCGACCGCGTAGACCGGATCATGGAACTGGCGGAGGCAGATGCACGGGTCATGGCCCAAAGACTGGCGCGGGAGGAAGGCATCTTTTGCGGCATGAGCAGCGGCGGAGCCGTACACGCCGCGGTTCAGCTGGCCAACGAACTGGAATCGGGCGTTATCGTATGCATCATCTGCGACCGGGGCGACCGGTATCTTTCATCCGATTTATTCGGATAAATACCCCCGCTTGT
>DATAGL010000883.1:0-3329 GCA_036263755.1 Chitinophagaceae bacterium
GGTGTACGTTCGATTCGCGGGCCCGGTAGTCGCCGCCCTTTATGGTATCGTAAAACAGGCGGAAAACCGAGTCGCCGTCATTCTGGTAATTCTTGGCTGCATTGATCCCGCCCTGGGCCGCAATGGAGTGTGCCCGGCGCGGAGAATCGTGAAAGCAGAAGGCCTTCACCTTGTAGCCCAGCTCGCCCAGCGAGGCGGCGGCAGAGGCGCCGGCCAGTCCGGTGCCTACAATGATCACTTCCAATTTCCGCTTGTTGGCCGGGTTGACCAGCTTCACCTGATTCTTATAGGTCGACCATTTCTGGTCCAGGGGTCCTTGCGGAACTTTTGCATCCAGCATCTTGTATGATGTTTCGTTATGACTTCTTCTTTGCGGCCATGAACCCTGCCGAACGGGCCATGGATTGCTGCCCTATTATAAACAGTTGAGCAGTGGATAAGTTGTTCTGCCGGCCGGCGGATCCGGGGTTTTGCCGCTTTTTAACGTATCCGTTTTCCGGCTCCTCAGCACGCCAGCCTTTGTAAAATCAGCTTCAGTACAAATCCCACCAGCACCGAGTAGCTGACATTGATCATCGTACCGGCCAGGAAGTACATGCTGTTCTTTTCGATCTCTTCTTTCCGGACGATGGTTTTGGCCGTCACCACCAGGGCGATGGCCGTATACGCTTCCAGGATGAGAAAGACCAGGATCAGGATGTTCTCACATTTGCCGATGATGGCGCCGATCTCCAGCCGCCGTTTGGTGGTTTCTTCCGGGGTATCGGCACCCGCCACTTCTTCCAGCTGCCGGTGCGACACTTTTTCCAGTATGTATTCAATCACCCGGCCGCTGGTTCCCAGGAGCAGGGCGAAGGCTACTATAACGAGCGCATAATAAGTGACGATACACCACATCCGTTTCCTTTATCTTAATGTCCTGCGGCCCGTAACCGCTCTTCCAGCTGATGCACCTGCGCGGCGCCGATCGCTTTCAGGGCTTTGGATACCATTTGCTGCGAGATCCGGAGCTCTTCCGCTACCGCTTCCTGGCTTCCTTTCCGCTGCCAGGCGGCGTAAATCCTCCATTGCCGTTCCGTCCATCCGCTTTTCAGCAGCTGCAGGGCATTGACCGCCGTATTCCAGAGGGCGTCGGACGGAGCCCCGGTTACGCCCTCGAACAGCAGGCCCGTCTTTTTCAGCCCGGCCATCCGACCCGCCGCCTCGTGAAAAGCAGGTCCGTCGGCTTTCGTTACGTCGCCGTCGGGCGGCCAGGTATCCAGGGAGCCGCTGACCACCACCACCCGCAGGCGCTCGGGGGCCAGCAGGCTGTTGAACCGGTCGATCACCGCATATACCGGCGCAGGCAGGCGGAGTACGGCAGCGATCTCGTCCAGGCCTTTCCAGGTCCGGACCGGCAGGGCAAAGGCATCGGCAAATTCCTGCCGGATGGACTCCAGTGCTTCCGACATCCGGCCTTCAAAGGCGGACCGGTCGGCAATCTGCCGGGAACCGACAATATCCCCGAGGAGAATCCCGTATTTTACTTCTTCCATACAACCTTTTTTAGTTGTTTGTCGAAAATACAACTTTTTTTGGTTGTATACTTGTTTTTACAACTAAGAAGGTAGTAGAGATCAAAGAACTGTATATAGAACTGTGTGAACGATCCTATCTGCCTACCCATCCGAAGTACATGCTGATCGGCATCAGGGCAAAGATCAGCGGTACAATGATGGCAAAGCCGTACCCAACGGTTTTCAGGAGGTTCAGGTATTTTTTATTGTGCACGCCCATTGTCCGGAAGGAGCTGTGAAAACCATGCATCAGGTGATAGGCCAGTGACAGGCAGCCCAGTACGTAGATACCTACGATGATAGGATGACCCTGGAAGGTTTCCTGCATCTTGAAGAACAGGTCATGGGTCTGCACCCCGCGTTCGGGGTAGGATGCCGGCTGCAGGTCGTGCGTGATCCGGGAAGGCACCCAGAAATGTGCTATGTGCAGCACGAGAAATAAAAAGATCAGCGTTCCCAGCAGGCCCATGCTGCGGCTGTACCATTTGCTGCCCCGGTTGCCGAGGTTCACGGCATAATCCTGCTGTCTTCTTCTGCGGTTCTGGGCCTCCAGCATCCAGCCCTGGATGATGTGCACCAGGAAGCCGGCGAAGAGCACAAATTCCATGGCCCGGATCACCCAGGAGGATCCCATGAAATGAGCGGCCCGGTTGAACATCGAACCGTTATCGTTGGGGTCTGCAAAAGGAAGGTCATAAAAAATGCAGGCGTTGATGCCTACATGAATGACGAGAAAGGAAATAAGAAAGAGGCCGGTAGTGGCCATAACTATTTTTTTGCCGATAGCAGACGTGAAGAAGTACGACCATTTCATACGCAGACAGAAAGGATTGAAAAGTTGACGCAAAGGTAGGGGCCGATTGTTAAATTAATTAACGAATCCAGAAATAATCGGCCGCCTATAAGGGCAACCGCTTACTCAGCTCCTCATCGATTTTTTTAAACAAATGGAACGGCTTATAGGTTCGCCAGTTGGCGATGGACATCAGCTCCACATAGTAGTTGATCTTCGCTTTTTTGAAATCGTACTGCGTGGCTTCCGGCATGTTGAGGCAGACCACCCATCCGTCTTCATCCGTCACTTCCTCGTACCATTCCTGGTAATAGTCGCGGTCGCCGCTGTGAAAGTTCAGCACGTTCTCTGCAATAAGGATAAACTTGTGAATGCCCTGGCTTTCGAAGGAGTCGATCACATCGCGCTTCAGGACCATGATGTCGTTTTCAATCGCGTCGTTCCATTCGCCGAGCAGCTCGATTACAGCATAGTGTTCGTCGTAGTCGGCCAGCAGCACTTTCAGGTACAGGGTACGGCTGCCTATGTCGTCCCACTGGGGGTGGATATAGTAATTGTATACCGTCTGGGAAAACTCGAATTCAGAGTACTGCCGCTTGTAAAAAGGCGAGCGCTCGTCTTCCTCGCTTACATAAATATGCCGCCAGTTGTAATATGGTTCAATATCGTGCATGTTGGCACCGGCCCTGCCGGCGGGGTCTTGTTTCGTTTACAAATCTGTTTCCGTGCGGCGGCCGGGAACCCCGGCCACAGCCGCTCATGCAGTAAGCCTGGCTGGAGAGAAGAATCGTGCAAAGTAACGACCGAGCGCGCGCATTACCGCTATTCCTGCCCTTAAAATCCTTATAAAAAGCCACCGTTCCTACCCCCCATGGTAACGAACCAGGCCGGGCATTGGGTTTTTCACTACCGTACCAAGCTCGAACTCGTAGGACTGGCAAAGCTCCATCAATACGTCCTTAAAACCGTATGCCACGCTG
>DATAGL010000884.1:0-5662 GCA_036263755.1 Chitinophagaceae bacterium
CTTCGGCCGGGCGCGATCCTTCCAGGGCCAGCGCTCCCTTTCCCTTCGGTACAAAGCTGGTGACCACGTGGGGCCGGCCCTGCAGGTATTTGCGGTACACCCGCACCACATCGGCCGTGGTTACGGCCAGGAGGTTTTTGATGTCTTTTTCGAGGAAGCCCGGACTGCCGGCGAAGATGTTGTACTGGGCCAGCTGGAAGCCCTTGCCCTGCACGCTGGACAGGGAGTTGTAGAACTGGGTTTCCAGCCCGGCCTTGATGCGGTCCAGGTCTTTTTGGGAAATGCCTTCCTTTTCAAATTTTCCGAACGCTTCCCGGATGCCAATGGCTACTGAATCCAGGTCCTTGTCAGCAAACGCCCGCACGGCAATATGAAACTGTCCGGCCAGCTCCGACCCGAACTGGTACATGTCTACGTTGGGGGTGAGCTTTTTTTGCTCCACCAGCACCTGGTAAAAAGGCGCGCGCTTTCCTTCGGAGAGGTACTGCGCCAGTACCTGGAGCGGGTAGGAGTCGGGATGGTAGTCCTCCACGGTGGGCCAGGCCATCGTGAGCTCGGGCAGGCGCGCGAAGTTGTCCTCGTGGTACAGGCGTACCGTCTCCTTTACGGAGCCCGGGCGCCGGGCCAGCGGCTTTACGTCCGGCCCTTTGCGGATTTCACTGAAGTATTTTTCCACCCATTTGCGGGCCTGGGCCGGCTCGAAATCACCGGCCACCACGAGGGTTACGTTATTGGGCACGTACCAGCGGTTGAAGAACTCCTTCACGTCGGCCAGCGTGGCGTTCTGCAGGTCGTCCAAGGAACCGATCACCTGCCAGTTGTATGGATGGTCTTCGGGGTAGAGGTGCTTGTCGATCACGTAAAAAGTATGGCCGTACGGGTTGTTGTCGACGCTCTGGCGCTTTTCGTTTTTGACCACCTGCTTTTCCTTGGCCAGCACGGGGTCGGTCACGGTATTGATGAACCAGCCCAGCTTGTCGGCCTCGGCCCACAGCATTTTTTCCAGCGCATCTTTCGGCACGGTCTGGAAATAATTGGTGCGGTCGCGGTTGGTGGAGCCATTGGCCCCCGAGCCGCCGATGCGCGCGCTCATGGCATCGAGGCCGCCCTTGCCCAGGTTTTCGGATTCCAGGAACAGCAGGTGTTCGAACAGGTGGGCAAAGCCGGTGCGCCCGGCCTTCTCGCGGGCCGAGCCTACATGGGCCGTGAGGGCCACCGCCACTACGGGGTCCGACCGGTCGACGTGGAAGATCACTTCCAGCCCGTTGGGAAGTTGGAACTTTTCATAATCCACCTTGAAGGTGGTGGCTGCGGCCGGTTTGGCGGAGGGCTGCGCAGCGGCTGCCAGCGAACCAAGCAGGAGCACAGTGCTGAGAAAACGGGAAAGGCACATAGTGTAAAGGTTTGACCTGATTGAAAATACGCAATGAATCGCACTTGCTGCGGCCGGGCCGGGATGAAGCGTACAGGGAGCGGACAACTGGTCGGTACTTTATGCCGGAAGGGGGCCCGGTGGCCGGCAGGGGGTAGCCGGCGGCTCTTTTTCCGGAGGAAATTCCGGCAAATTGGGGGAACTTCGCGCGCTATGACGGACTTATCGACCACCGAGGCTGCCCGGCTGGAGCAGCTCCTTTCCCTGACCCGGGGCGATTACCAGGCTTTTCTGTACGACTGCGACGGCACCCTGGCCGAGAACGTGCACCTGCACAAAGCCGCCTTTGTCAAGGCCGCCGCGGCCTACGGCATCACCCTCGACGACGCGATCGTGGATGAACTGGCGGGCTGGCCCACCGTGAAAGTGGCCGAGGAGATCTCCCGCCGCTACGGGGTCACCTTTGATCCGGTGACCTTCGCTCATGAAAAGTCAGCCATCTTCGTGGATGAGTTCCTGGTGCACACGGAGCCAAAGCCGTTCGTGGTGGAGCACCTGAAAAGGCACCACGGCAAACTGAAGATCGGTGTGGTCAGCGGCGGGCGCCGGAGTACCGTGACCCGGACCCTGGAGGTGCTGGGCCTCGAGCCCCTGCTCGATGTGATCGTGTGTGCCGGCGAAACCGAGCGCGGCAAGCCTTACCCCGATCCCTTCCTGGCAGCGGCCCGGGCCCTGGGCGTGCCGCCGGAGGCCTGCATGGTGTTTGAAGACGCCAACGCAGGGGTGCAGGCGGCGGAAAGTGCCGGGATGAAATGGGTGCGCGTGGACCGGCTCTGAGGAACCCGAAATAAGGAAAGGCAGAAAAAGAGAAAGCCACCGGACACATCGTGTGTCCGGTGGCTTTCTGCTGTGTAAAAGGGTCAGACACCGGCCGGCCCGAAGGGCTCCGGTATCGGTTCCTTAGCGTTCGTTCTTGTCGTTGTCCACGGCGTTCTTCAC
Organism: Chitinophagaceae bacterium; assembly: GCA_036263755.1. Lineage (GTDB taxonomy): Bacteria > Bacteroidota > Bacteroidia > Chitinophagales > Chitinophagaceae > Flavisolibacter. The sequence continues at coordinate 2,372 of DATAGL010000884.1, forward strand.
TTTCTTGCCCACTTTTTCCGCCGCGTTGCCTACGTCGCTGGCGGCCTCTTTCACGCCTTCCTTCGTTTTGTCCCAGCCTTTTTCAATGGTGCGTCCGGCTTTGTCAAAGAAATTACCGGCCTTGTTGACCACTTCTCCTTCCCGGAGCTCGACTTCCTGGCCGGCCCTGCGTACCCGTCCGTTGCGGGAAACCACCACGTCATTGTCCAGCCGTACATCCTCGTTGCTTTCCGACCACTGCCCGTTGCGCCATACCTGGACCTTGCCGCTCCGGTAGGTTACGTCCCCTTCGCCCGGGGCATAGGCGGCGTTGGCGTCGGTAGCCGTGGCCGAAGTGGTACCGGTGGTCATCGTATCCGGGGTAGTGCTCATGGTGGTAGTACCTGTAGTGCCCGTTGTACCCATGGTATCTGTGGTTCCGGTAGTAGTGGTGCCGGCATTGTCGTTGCTGCAGGCAGCCAGGGAAGCGGCGGCGAGCGCCAGTGCGAACATTCTTTTCATAGTTGCTGTTTTTATTTCAGGATAACACGACCCTTCCCTGCGGGAACGGGTCGTTACAGGTCCTTAAAAAGACGTGCCAGAAGTCGCGCCGGGAAAAGTTCGCCCGGGCCCGGCCACCCGTTAGGCGGATCGGGGCGGGAACGCTACCTTTATTCCAAACAAGCCAAATGGGTCCTGGATTCAACCGAGGAGAACGAAAGGTCATTCTGATCGCCGACGACGATGAGGATGACCGCATGCTGATCTCCGATGTTTTCCGGGACTTTGCCGGGCAGGTGGAGCTGGTGCTGGTGGACAATGGCCGGAAGGCCCTGGAGTTCCTCGTATCTTCCTCCAGCAAGCCTTGCCTGGCCGTGCTCGACCTCAACATGCCGCTGCTTTCCGGCCTGGAGGTCATCAAAAATGTTGGGAACAATGAGGACCTCCGCCACATTCCCATCGTTGTTTTAAGCACTTCCAACTCCCCGCACCACATGCAGGAATGCCTGGAACAGGGCGCCATTGCCTACCGGGTCAAGCCGCTGACCTATGAGGGCTATACGGGGATCGTCCGGGAAATGCTGCAGCTCTGCAACCTGGCCGAGCCGATCCGCTGATCTTTTCGCCCGGGTACAGCCCTGCCTCAAATCGCGCTTCTTCCCGGATATTGTAGACCATTTCGCCCATAATTACCGGGAGACGCCTTTTTTACGCTGTCTCTGCTGCGGCATGGTTATCGTTCCTGTACCGGTACATCTCTATTCTTATCAGGGGGAAGGCTTGGCTTGAGAACAGTGTACAGGGAAGCCTTCCCTTTTTTACCGGAGCAGAGCGTAGCGCCACAGGCACCCTTTATCCTGCAGCTGCCGGCCGAAAGGGCAGCGGATTCGGGCCTTTTACACCGGATTTTCCCTTTTTCTTCCATAACGGCCCGGTGATTTGGTGACACAAAGACCCGGGCCTGTTTTCTGCAGGAAAACAGGACTGACTTTTCTTTACCGGCTGTTTCTGGACATATGCTTCTTTTCTTTAAAATAAAAGAGTACATTGTTTAACGATCAATACCTGATCGGCAGCTCATACTTTAACAAATGAACCCTTCCCTGACCATGCATCCGGCAACCTATGACGTATCCAGCATTTTACTGGTAGAGGACGACCCCGATGACGGTGCACTCTTCACCGAATGCCTGGGCAGTATTCACCCGGCCTGCAGGCTGCAATGGCTTTCCCGCTGCGAGCCGGTGATGGAAGCCCTGGACCGCAACCCGCCCGACCTGGTCTTTCTGGACATCAACCTGCCGGGTGCCGACGGCTTCGAATGCCTGAAGAGCATCTTCGATCATCCCAGGCACCGGTATATGCCCGTTGTCATGTACAGCAGCTCGCCCAACCCCCGCGACATTTATATTTCCTACGGATTAGGCGCCACCCTGTACCTGCAGAAGCCCTCCAGCTACAGGGGCATAGAAGAGGCCCTGAAAAGCATACTTTCCATGGCCTGGTTCACGCCCGGCGCTGTGACTGCCCAGCATTACGTGGACGGCCGGTATGTGGCCTACGGAAAAAACAACTGAGCCGGTACCCGGTATCCTCCGTGCAAAATGGCATTATTTTTTAGACGGATCCTGATGTATGAAGCGGGTGACTTTGTTGTTCCGGAATGAAAAAGACCTGAAGCGCTTTTATATGATCATCGAAGCGCCTTACGTGGAATTGAATACCCGCACGCTGACGCTCGTCTGCGAGTGCACGTCCGAAGACATCGATATTGCCATACGGGCCTTCAGCGCCCGGGTGATCGGGGTCAGCGAAGGGCCGGACGCGTAAACGCTTTTGCAGCAGGTGTCTTTCGGGGTGAAGTCAACAAGCGAGTACGGAAGTTGCCGGCTCACCGGTTGCCCCGTTCCGCTTCCGTTACCGGAGCTCATCCGGCCGGTAAACAAAAGCACGTTGCTCTGTGCTTTCCAATGTGGTATCGTAAAGTACGGTTACCCAGCCGAAGTCCTTCATATTCGTGGTAGCACTGCTGAGCATACGGGCTGCTTTTTTTGCCAGGGTATCCAGTTCGGTTTCCCGGTGCCGGGTAATATCCCCTCCGAATAAGGTGATCTCTATTTCGCTCCTCGGGGCGTTATCATCCTGCTGCCGGGTTCTTGCATTGATGGTAACCGCCCGGAAATTGCCCAGGGAAATCAGGTCCAGCGCTACCTGATCTGCATCTCCTGAATAAACGGGCGTTTTTGCCTCCGGCATTTCCCGGCAGGAAAGGAGGAGGAGCAGGATTGCAGTCAGTAACAGGTAACCTAATCTCATAAGCGGTGTGCCGGAATAAAAATACGGCATTCCGGCAGGTACGCAAGCGGCTTCCGGATGCCGGCACACGTTGCCGTCCGGCGCTACGGTGCCGGATCCGTTCTTCCCCGCCGGTAAGGGTACACGATACAGCGCTGAGGCATTACCGCGATGTGCTGAAGCCGACATTCCGGCGTTCGCCCGTTTCCTTGTACAGGGCCTGCGTGTACCGCAGCGTCAGCGTCTGTCCGCCTTCCACATGGTCCGGCGTAACGATCAGGGGCCCGTGCAGCTGCCAGCCGTCCCTGGTGAGCCGGCCGATGGTATCGCTGATTTCCTCCTTGTCCGTTGACTCTAAAATCGTGAATTGTATTTCTGCCATATCGTTACTGTTTCGATGGGCAGGAACAGGCGTATGCCGCCTTCCCGTGCAACAGGAGGCAGTATGCGCTGTGTGCCCCGGTGGCTGCAGCCAGAATGATGCCTGTTCTGCAGCGGTGTCGTTTCCGGGCATTT
>DATAGL010000885.1:0-2277 GCA_036263755.1 Chitinophagaceae bacterium
AAAACGGCCGAGGAGTCGAGGTGGTCCACCGGGATATCGAAGTAGCCCTGGATCTGGGGAGCGTGCAGGTCCATGGTGATCACGCGGTGGGCGCCGGCAGCTACCAGCATGTTGGCCAGCAGTTTGGAACCGATGGCTACCCGGGGCTTGTCCTTCCGGTCCTGGCGGGCATACCCGTAATAAGGGATCACCGCAACGATCTTGTAGGCGGAAGCCCGGCGGGCCGCGTCGATCATCAGGAGCAGCTCCATGATGTTATCGGCCGGGGCATGGGTACTTTGCACCAGGAACACCATATCACCGCGGATGCTCTCGGTGAATGTGGGCTGGATTTCCCCGTCGGAGAAGCGTTGAATGTTGATTTTTCCGGGTTGACAGCCGTATTTTTCACAGATCTGTCTGGTGAGATGCTCGGACCCGGTGCCGGCGAAGATCTTAGCGGATGGTTGCAGCATGATAGAAAATGTGGGGCGAAGATATTAATTCGCCCCACATTTCCAAGTAAGTTATTGGCGAAGCGCGGCCGTCTTGAAATCCGCTGCTGCAGCGTAATCCAGGTTTTTTTCCTCAGCTTGCACCGTACTGGTTTCCGTGCCATTGATGGCCTCGAATACGGTCTTGCAGATAAAAAGGGCAAGAACCAGCGAAATGCCGTAGATAAAAATGAAAAACAAAACCGGGTGTAAAGCACCCATTGCGGATGTAGAATTACGGGTCATAGGTTTGGTTTAAGGTTTTTACAAAAGATCGGGCTTTGAATATGTTAAAACTATGGATTAACCTTGAATCATGCAAGCGCAGAAGTACGGAATAAAAGCATGGGCAAAAGACGACCGGCCCCGCGAAAAACTACTCGGTAAAGGCGTGGAAACCCTGTCCGATGCTGAATTATTAGCCATTTTACTCATCAATGGGAACCGTGAAAAATCGGCTGTGGACCTTGCCCGCGAAATTTTAAAATTAGGGAAAAACAATCTGGCCGGACTAAGTAAACTTACTGTGCGCGACCTGATGAAGGTCAAAGGAATCGGCACGGCCAAGGCCGTCATGCTGGCGGCAGCGCTCGAACTCGGCCGCCGGCGGCAGGCGGCTTCCCTGGCGGAAAAACAGGTAATTACCGGCAGCAGCGACGTAGCCCGCTACCTGCAAAGCCTGCTGCGCGACCATCACCACGAGGTGTTTGCCGTGCTGTTCCTGAACCAGGCCAACCGGGTCAACCATTTCCAGATCATCTCGGAAGGCGGCATTACCGGCACGGTGGCCGATCCGCGGATTATCCTGCGCAAAGCACTGGAAGAGCATGCCGTAGCCCTTATCCTCTGCCATAACCACCCTTCCGGCAGCCTGAAGCCCAGCCGGGCCGATGAAGAACTTACACGAAAGATCAAGGAGGCCGCCCGGTTCTTCGACATCAAGGTCCTCGACCACCTGATCGTCAGCGATGACGGCTATTATTCCTTTGCCGATGAAGGTATTTTATAAAATTCCTCCTGCAGCAATAGGCGAATTGCAGTTACCGGGATCCGGAGCGGATGATTCAGGCAAAGGGGGGTCAACAAAAAGAAGGGTACCTGCAACAGGTACCCTATCATTCTATATTCTGCCCGGCTAAAGGCTTTCTTTTGCACGGGCGATCCTGGCGGGAAAAAACATATCGTCCATTATGTATACGTAACGGTACAGGAAATCCAGGAAGTGGCTACATCCTTATCCTATGGGGCGCTGCAGCCTCAGGCCTGGCCGGCAGGACCCCCGAAGGTCAGCGGGATCTGCACTTCTTCCAGGTCCTTGATCTGGCCATTGGCCGCCTCGTAACGCTGCACGTTTTCGGCCAGCGCTTTCATGAACCGCTTGGCATGCTGGGGGGTAAAAATGATGCGCGATTTTACTTTGCTTTTGGGCGTTCCCGGCATCACATTCACAAAATCGATAACGAATTCCGCATGCGAATGGGTAATGATAGCTAGGTTGGCATAGGTGCCTTCGGCGATCTCTTCCGTTATTTCAATATTGATCTGGTTCTGGGGTTGGTCTTGCATATCTGGCATTGTGCCACAAAAATAGTTTATTGGTTCATTTGGAGCCATTACAATTTGAATCCCGGAGTTCAACCGGCTCAAATTATAAAAGGGCTGCAGGTGCAGCCCTTTTATAATCTAGAACGAACAACAATTACGGTCTTACACCGATATAAGTCAGGTTGTCAAAGAACGCACGGTCGTCTCTTGCGTTATAGTTCCAATCCACCGTGATTGTTTTTGTAGCGGCGTCGTAGCG
>DATAGL010000886.1:0-4626 GCA_036263755.1 Chitinophagaceae bacterium
ATTTTATCCAGAAATCCCTGATCCACCCCTCGCTGAAAGAGAAAGAACTGGACGTATATAAGAATGCTGACAATACCGCACTGTACCGGGGAGGCGCCACCTTTGCCGATGCCATCACGTTCGGCTCGGAAGAAGTGGAAAAAAGCCTGCTGGAGGAGTTCTCCAAAGTGCGCGGCAAGAAGACGCTCCCTTACAATGCGGAGTCTGATTTAACAGACTATTTACAGTTGTATAGCGATCTTGCGAACAAGTAATTCTTAACTGATCAATCATCATTTGTGAAGAAATCAAGCCTGGCTCTGATCATAGGTTCATTCTTTTCCTTTTCCCTTTTCTTCGCTTCCTGCACTAAGATCAACGAAGGCACCATACTGGGCGATGACCTGATCCCCGCGGTTGACAACATCACTACTTTTGATACCACGCTTGAGGTATTGACCGATAACTTCCTGTTCAACGACAGCACCAATGTCATTCCTTCCGATGATATGGCATTAGGCACCCTGAATGATCCTGAATTCGGTCAGACCACTGCTTCGGTGTTCTTTAATATTTCCCTTCCCCGGAACGGCAATAATCCGGGTAGCCAGGGATCCATTCCTGCAGTGGATTCTTCCAGCACCTTCTTTAAAGCCAGCAAAGATTCCATTTTTGTTGATTCGGTCATTCTCACATTGGACTACCGGGGCGTTTACGGGGACTCCAACTCCGTACAGCAGGTACAGGTGTACGAGATACCGCAGGGCAGCGATTTTTACGATACCGCTTATTACCGGTTAAACCATCCGGAGTTTCCTACCGGCGCACTTCTGGGAAGCCGGTCCTTCGTGATCAGCACTCTGGATGACAGTACCACGGTAGTCCGCGGCGGCGATACTTCAAGAGTGGCCAATGTCATGCGGATACCGTTACAGGTTTCGGTGGGCCAGCGCTTTGCCGCATTTGACCGCACCAATACCGCCAACGGCGGCCTGCATAATGATTCCACCCTGCGCAAGCTGTTTCCCGGTTTTGCCGTCAAAGCCAGCGGAGCCAATGCCCTTACCTACGTCAACCTCAGTACGAGCAATACCGGCATGATCATTTATTACCGCTCGCAGCTGAAAGGAGTAAAGGATACTACGGCCGTCCAGTTTGTACATGCCAACCGGTTTTTCTACCGGAACCCAGGTGATACGTTTAGCCGCCCCGCTGCCGGCGGCCAGGCCAACACCATTGTGCGAACACCCGGCGGAAATTTTGCTGCAGCGCTGAACAATGGTAACCCGGAGGACCCGCAGTTGTACATCCAGACCACACCCGGATCGTATGCAACTGTGTCCGTTCCCGGTTTGGCCAATTTCGGCAACCACGTGATCCACCGGGCCGAACTGATTGCACCTCGCATTTCTTCCGCCCTCGATAACATCCTGACGCCTCCGGCATCGCTGTTCCTGGACCTTGTTAATGCAAACGACGACAGCTTGTTATTGCTTGACCGGGATATAGCCTTCAACCAGGGGGGAGGAATTGACCTGAACAGTTTCGGCGGACGTCTGCGTCCCGATCAAAACTATATTTTCAATATCACCCGTCATGTACAGGGCATTGCCACACGGAATGAGCCCAACCGGGTATTCCGGTTGTACACACCTTATGATGTGGTTTATGCGGTTCCGAACAGTACTTCACTCCGGGTAAATGCCATTACCCAGCCAGCCAACGGCCGTGTGGTGCTGGGTGGCGGAAACCACCCGGAACCTGCGCGCCGCACGCGTGTGCGAATAATCTATTCTAAAATTTAGGATTGCCGAATCGGGTGTTATATTTGCACCCGATTTTCGTTTCATCCAACTGCTTAATTTACCCATTATGCCTTACCTATTTACGTCGGAGAGTGTTTCTGAAGGACATCCCGATAAAGTGGCCGACCAGATTTCCGATGCCCTAATTGACCATTTCCTGGCATTCGATCCTCAATCCAAGGTAGCTTGTGAAACCCTGGTGACCACCGGTCAGGTAGTGCTGGCGGGAGAGGTGAAGTCCAAGGCTTATCTCGACGTTCAGGAAATTGCCCGCAATGTGATCCGCCGGATCGGTTACACGAAAAGCGAATACATGTTCGAGGCCAATTCCTGCGGCATCCTTTCGGCCATCCATGAGCAATCAGCGGATATCAACCAGGGTGTAGACCGCAAGAAAAAAGAAGAGCAGGGTGCCGGCGACCAGGGCATGATGTTCGGTTATGCTTCCAATGAAACGGAAGATTACATGCCGCTGGCCCTCGATCTCGCCCACAAGCTGCTCCAGGAGCTGGCTGCGCTGCGCCGGGAAAACAAAGCAATCAAATACCTCCGCCCGGACGCCAAAAGCCAGGTAACCCTGGAATACGACGAGAACAACCGCCCGGTACGCATTGACACCATCGTGGTTTCCACCCAGCACGACGACTTCGATACCGAAGCTAAAATGCTGGAACGCATCAAAAAGGATATCATTACCATCCTCATTCCCCGCGTAAAGGCTAAGTATAAAAAGTACGCGAAACTGTTTAACAACGACATCAAATACCACATCAACCCCACCGGTAAATTTGTAATCGGTGGTCCGCACGGCGATACCGGTCTCACCGGCCGCAAGATCATTGTGGATACCTATGGGGGTAAAGGCGCCCATGGCGGCGGTGCGTTCAGCGGAAAGGATCCCTCCAAGGTGGATCGCTCTGCAGCCTACGCCACCCGCCACATTGCCAAGAACCTCGTAGCTGCAGGCCTGTGCGATGAAGTGCTGGTGCAGGTTTCCTACGCCATCGGCGTGGCCCAGCCCACCTCCATTAACGTGAATACCTACGGAACGGCGAAAGTGGATCTTACCGACGGCGAGATCGCCAAGGTGGTGGAATCCCTGTTCGATATGCGTCCTTACTTTATCGAGCAGCGCCTGAAACTGCGCAATCCCATCTACAGCGAAACGGCAGCGTACGGACACATGGGCCGGAAGCCGGAAGTAGTGACGAAGGAATTCCCTTCACCTGACGGCAAAATGATCAAAAAGAAAGTGGAGCTGTTCACCTGGGAAAAACTCGATTATGTGCCCAAAGTGAAAAAGGCGTTTGGCATCCGCTGATAAAAATACTTTTCCTGTCACCTCCCTGCACCGGGGAGGTTTTTTATTTTTGGCCCATGACCGGCACTGAAAACCCCTGGACGATCCTTTCCGAAAAAAAGGTATACGACAATAAATGGATCGGCGTCACCGAGTTTGATGTGCTGAACCCCTCCGGCAGACCGGGTCTTTATGGCAAAGTTCACTTTAAAAATGTGGCCGTAGGCATCATTCCGCTGGATGAAACAGGCCACACCTGGCTCGTAGGCCAGTACCGGTTCCCGCTGGACCAGTACAGCTGGGAAATACCGGAAGGGGGCTGTCCTCCGGGGGAAGAGCCGCTGGAGGCTGCCCGAAGGGAACTGGAAGAGGAGACGGGCCTTCAGGCCGGAGAATGGACCCTCATCCAGACCCTGCATCTGTCAAACTCCGTTACCGATGAATTCGGGTGTATTTACCTCGCTCGGGGACTGCGTCCCGGGAAGGCCGGACCGGAAGAAACGGAAGACCTAGCAGTGCGCCGCCTTCCGTTTGACGAAGTATACCGAATGGTAGTGGAGGGAACCATCACCGATTCCCTGACGGTGGCAGCGGTGCTGAAAGTAAAGCTGCTGCTCCTGGAAGGAACCTTAAATTTATCTTCTTGAAAAAATCATCTCTTGTCATAGGGCGACAGCCCCTGATCGAAGCGCTCCAGGCGGGCCGCGCGCTGGATAAAATCCTTCTGCAGAAAAATGCCAGCGGGGATACCATTCAGGTCATCCGCCAGCTGGCGCGCGAACGCCAGGTGCCGGTGCAGGCCGTTCCCGCGGAAAAGCTTCATTCCATAACCCGGGCAGCCCACCAGGGCGTTATTGCCTTTGCTTCACTGGTGGCCTATATGAACCTTCAGGAAGTAATCGATCATGTGGTCGGGCAGGGGGAAACACCGCTGTTCGTGATCCTGGATGGCGTCACCGATGTGCGTAACATCGGGGCCATTGCCCGCACGGCCGTATGCTGCGGTGCGCAGGCCCTGATCATTCCCGAAAAAGGGGTGGGCGCCCTGAATGAAGAAGCCCTGAAATCTTCGGCCGGCGCCCTCCAGAAAATCCACATCTGCCGCGTCAACAGCCTGATGAAGGCCGTGGATGAGCTGCATATGAACGGCATCCGCGTGTACGCCAGCGAAATGACCGCCAGGGCACCGCTGCGCTCCCTTACGTGGAACGAACCCTGCGCCGTGGTCATGGGGAGTGAGGACAAAGGAGTTTTCCCCGGGCTGATGAAAATATGCGACGGCACCTTCCGGATTCCCATGGCCGGTACCTTTGAATCGCTGAACGTATCGGTAGCTGCCGGCATTATTCTGCACGAAGCACTGATGCAGCGCCTTACTGAGTCACAAACCCCAAACACGGACCCGCATGAGCCGGCAAACGGTTGACCTCGTGGAATGCCCCCGCGATGCGATGCAGGGCTGGAAGGAATGGATTCCGACCGACCGTAAGGTGGCCTACCTGAACACCCTGCTCCGGGCCGGGTTTCATACCCTGGATTTCG
>DATAGL010000887.1:0-2929 GCA_036263755.1 Chitinophagaceae bacterium
AAGAGCTGGTGACCATAAATGCCGAACTCCAGATGCGCAACGACCAGCTGGCCGAAGCACAGGAATATGCTGACGCCGTATTCAATACCATCCAGAAAGCCATCGTGGTGCTGGATAAGGACCTCCGGGTGAAGTCGGCCAACAAAGCCTTTTTCCGCATCTTCAGGGTCCGCGAAGAAGATACGCAGAGCGTTCTGATTTATGAGCTGGGAAACCGGCAATGGGACATCCCGGAGCTGCGCATCCTGCTGGAAGAGATCCTGTCGGCCAATACCGAATTCCATGGCCTGGAAGTGACGCATACCTTCCAGCATATCGGCCGGAAGCACATGCTGCTGAACGCCCACCGGCTGACGCAGACCTCGAACCATACCCGGCATTTTATCCTGCTGGCCATCGACGACATTACCGAGCAACGCCAGCTGGAATCCACCCTGAAGGAACGCGAGGAATATATCACCAACCTGACCGACCATATCCCGGTAATGATCTGGACCTCCGGTCCCGACAAGCTGCGGCAGTTCTTTAACCGTACCTGGCTGGAGTTTACCGGGCGCCGGATAGACCAGGAAGGGGCGAACGGCTGGATGGAGAACATCCACAAAGACGACCTGGAAATCTATTTTAAAGCTGTGAATGAGGGCTATGAACAGGGCAAGGCCTTTACCCTGGAATACCGGCTGCGCCGCCACGACGGGAAGTATTGCACCATCCGGGACAATGCTCAGCCCCTGTTCGGCCAGGACGGCAGGGTCACGGGCTATATCGGCAGTTGCATCCTGGTGCAGTCCTGATGCCTTTAAGCGGTATGGCGCTCGTTGATCCGCAACATCTCCTTGAGGTTGTTGATATGATGCTCGAGCTGGCCTGCCCGTTCGCTGCTTTCCGCGGCGCTCTTGACAAAACCCTTCTGCTGGTTCTGGGTGGCCAGCTTCAGTAAAAGGAACCGCCGCTCTTCCATCATGCGCAGGGCGATCCAGAGGGTGCTTTCAATGTTTTCCGTCTGCCGGTGGTTCAGGTCGTCCTCGGAATAAGAATGGCCCGTATGGCATTTGAAACGGGGAATGGCATCGTATTTCACTTCATGCAGCACCCCGCCGCAGTCAGGACAGGTCAGGGGTGAAAGATCACCCAGCTTTTCCGTTTTGTCCATACCGGTGGCCATCCGTTCGGCTATTCCCGATTCGATCAGGAGGTCCTGCGGCACGATGGTATGCTGCACTTCTTTCTGCTCGACGATCTCGCGCAGCACCCGTCCCATTTCCGACAGCGACACGCAGTAGTCTACCTCGAGGTTGTTCAGCACCGACAGGGGCATATCCGGGTACTCCGCTTCATTCGGGTCCTGTACGATGGACGTTCCGCCGCTCCGTTTAATCGCCGACATCCCTGTTGTGCCATCGTTCAGCAGGCCGGTGAGCACAATCCCGATGGTATGGCCGTTATAGGTGGCCGCAGCCGACCGGAACAGCACGTCGATCGAAGGGCGCCACCGGTTTTCTTCCGGGCCCGTGCCCAGTACCATCTGGTCCTTCCGTACCAGCAGGTGGAGGCCCGGCTGGGCTACATAGACCGTACCTTTCTGGATGGGTGTATTGTCCTTGGCCAGTACGCAGCGTACCCGGGCGCATTCGGTAAACCGGTGAACGAGGTAACTGCTGATGGCGCGTCGCGAAAGATGGAGTACAATGAAATAGGCAGCGTCAAGATCGGGGTCCAGCTGGGCCACAAATTCGCACAGGGCCGTAAGCCCCCCGGCGGAGGCACCCACTACAACAATGAACTTTGGTTGATCCATGTATTTATTTCTTAAATCCTGTGCCAGTGATCTGTACAGATGAGGTGAAAGGCTCCGGCTGTAAAAAACCAACCTGTGATCCGCTAACCGCTATTTCTTTATTTCCTGACCGGAAGTGGCCGTTTGCGAATGGGAAGGCAAGCTTTACTCCTTTGCTTTTCGTTTGCTCTTGAAGGGCGCAAGCGACGGATCGCCTTCCAGGGGCCGGATATCTTCACTCAGCTGTTCCAGTTCGAACAGCGATTCATGGATCCGGCGGGCCTGATCCCCGGAAAGCTGCGCTTTTTTCTGGAACAGGGAACCGGCCTCTTTTTTACCCATTTCGGTAAAATGTTGCCCGATCTCCTTCAGCAGCATCGTGCTTTCTTCCAGTGCCCGCATTGATTGCCAGAGGGTTTCTTCAATGGACTCGGAGATGCCCGCCAGCAGGGAGGAAGCCGAAAACCCATGCCCTGTATGGCAACGGAAGCGGATAATATCGCCTTCGATCAGCTTGACCAGGGCGCCGTGGCATTCAGGACAGGTAAAGGGCGTGAACGAACCTTTGTTCATAATGCCCATTTCAAAGGCATTGTCCTCCCGGGCGATCACTACTTCCATTTCCAGCAGCTCCTGCAGGTTCCGCGAAACGTTCGGCTTGCCCGGCGCCTTTTCGGCGCAAAGCTTTTGCAGCAGGGCCCCGATGCGCTCCAAGGAAAGCACATGATCCACGTCCACGTATTCCAGCGCGTTGGCCGGCATCTGCGGGAACTCGGCTTCGGCCGGGTCCTGGATGATGGTCAACCCGCCTAGCTGCTGGATGGCCCAAAGGCCCGATGTGCCGTCATTCAGCAGGCCGGATAAAACTATACCGATGACCCGGGGCCCATAGTTGTAGGCGGCCGACCGGAACAGGGCATCAATGGAAGGACGGAACCGGTTTTCTTTCGGCCCGTTCTTTACCAGGACGGTATTCTGCTTGTCCAGCAACAGGTGAAAATTGGGCGGCGCCACGTAGATCCGCCCCTGCTCCCACTTTTCGCCGTCTTCCGGCACCGAGGCCGGCAGGTTCCCGGCACGGCCCAGGATATGGGCCAGCTGGCTGCGGGAATGCGGGGACAGGTGCAAAACCACAAAAACCGTTGCTTTCAG
>DATAGL010000888.1:0-6914 GCA_036263755.1 Chitinophagaceae bacterium
CAGGGAGGATAAGGGTTTAAAGTTTGTGGTTTGGGGTTGGCTTTAAAAAATTGATATCCCTTTACTATTCGTACCCACAAGTTTTTAGCCTAATCCAATCCCTATCCGGCATTTCCTCCTATTCACCTATTCACTTACCTATTCACTCATTCACCTATTGACCCATTCACCTGACATGGCTAAAGAACTGCACACGGACAGCGGTATTGAAATAAAGCCGGTATATACCCCGGCTGATGCACCGGCTCCGGACGGATCGCTTCCGGGCACCTATCCCTACACCCGGGGAGTGCAACCCGATATGTACCGGGGCAAGCTCTGGACCATGCGTCAGTATGCCGGGTTCAGCACGGCAGAGGAAAGCAACCGGCGGTACCACTACCTGCTGTCGCAGGGGGTTATGGGATTGAGCGTCGCCTTTGACCTGCCGACGCAGATCGGTTACGATTCGGATCATCCCCTTTCGGAAGGAGAAGTGGGAAAAGTAGGCGTGGCCATCGACTCCCTGGAAGATATGGAAACCCTGTTTGCAGGCATCCCCCTGGAAACGGTCTCCACCTCTATGACCATCAATGCCACGGCGTACATCCTGCTGGCTTTTTACGCAGCGCTGGCCCGCCGGCAGGGCGCCGACCTTAAAAAGATCAGCGGTACCATCCAGAACGACATCCTGAAAGAATATGCCGCCCGGGGCACCTACATTTACCCGCCCAAGCCCTCGATGCGCATCATCACCGATATTTTCGCCTGGTGCGGTGCCGAACTGCCGAAGTGGAATACAATTTCCATTTCCGGGTACCATATCCGCGAAGCGGGCAGTACCGCCGCCCAGGAGATCGCCTTTACCCTGAGCAACGGGAAGGCCTATGTGCAGGCGGCACAGGCCTGCGGGCTGGACATCAATGTTTTCGGCAAACGGCTTTCCTTTTTCTTCAACGCCCACAACCACCTGTTTGAAGAAGTGGCGAAGTTCCGGGCGGCCCGCCGCATGTGGGCCCGGATCATGAAGGAACTGGGGGCCACGGACCCGAAAGCGATGATGCTTCGTTTTCATACGCAAACCGGGGGCAGCACACTGACCGCCCAGCAGCCCCTTAATAATATCGCCCGGGTGACGGTGCAGACGCTGGCCGCAGTGCTGGGCGGCACGCAATCGCTGCATACCAACGGATACGATGAAGCCCTGAGCCTGCCTACCGAGGAAGCGGCCCGGATCGCGCTGCGGACCCAGCAGATCGTAGCCTTTGAAAGCGGGGCACCGGATACTGCCGATCCGCTGGCCGGCTCCTATTTTATCGAATCGCTGACCGATTCGATGGAGGCGAAGGCACAGGAACTGATGGACCAGGTGGCGGCGATGGGAGGATCGGTGTCTGCCATTGAGCAGGGCTTTATGCAGGATGAAATTGCCCGCAGCGCCTATGCCTACCAGCGCAGCATCGAAAGCGGGGAAAAAAAGATCGTTGGGGTCAATACGTTCATGGCGGCGCAGGAAGAGCCGGTACCGGTTTTCCGGATCAATGATTCCATAAGGGAAGAGCAGTCGGCCCGGCTGCAGGCACTGCGCAACCGGCGGGATCCGAGCCGCACCGCCGCCTTGCTGGAGGCCGTCCGGCAAAAAGCCGTCAGCGGGGAAAACCTGATGCCGGCCGTGGTGGAAGCCGTGGAAGGCTATTGTACGCTGGGTGAAATTGCTGATGAGCTCCGGGGCGTATTCGGCGAATACCGCCAATAAAAAAACGCACCCGGATGGATGCGTCTTTACAATACGTATCAGCAGGTTTATTGTCCTCCTGACTTCGTTCCTTTCTTGGTGCTTTTCTTCTGCGTGCCGGTTTTCGTTCCGGTTTTGGTGCCGGTGCCTGTGCCGGTAGAATCCGAACGGCTGCCTACCGTGCCCGAAGTACCTGTACCTGTTCCGGTGCCTGTTCCGGTAGTGGTTCCTGTACCCGTACCGGATCCGGTTGTTCCCGTTCCAGAACCCGTTGTTCCTGTTCCACTACCTGTTCCGGTGCCCGATCCCGTTGTTCCGGTACCAGTGCCTGAACCGGTCGTTCCGGTGCCCGTACCCGAGCCTGTAGTACCCGTTCCGGTTCCCGTACCTGTGCCGGCACGTGTTGAATCGGTGCCGGTGCCTGTACCGGTTCCTGTAGCACCCTGGGCTGCATTTTGGCTTTCGGAAGTCATAGTGCCGCTCATGTTACCACCGCCGGCGGCATTGCGCAGCAGTCCGACTACGTGGCCTTCATGGCCGCGAAGCAGCGGGAGCTGCTTGGAAGCAAAGGCGCGTACATCGGCGTCTTTGGAGTCTTCGGCGATGTCGTCAAAATCTTCCACATCATCTTCGTGCGCCTCTTCCATGATCAGCAGGTACAAACGGTCAAATTCGGCACCGCTGAGGGCGTTCAGGCGGTCGAATTTACGCTGGTGCTTGGCCATCATGGAATCTGGAAGGGTAATGTTCTTGGAAGCGGCCAGGGCTTTCAGTTCCTGGGAAGCGGCGGTATGGTCCCGCACCATCATGGCGCCAAAAGACTTTACTTCCGCGCTGGTTCCTTTCTGCTGGGCCAGGTTGCCCAAGGCTATTTCCATCATGCTGCTGCTGGCAGCTTTCATCAGGAATTTCCGGTCTTTGCGGTCGGCCGTGTCCGCTCCAAGGTCATTTGAAGAAGAGAGCGCGATCGCAGCAGAGCCGGCTGCGGTACCTGTACTTTCTTTAGCCCCTGCCGTAAGGCCAAGTACCAGTGCGCCTGTACAAAATAGAATGATTCCCTTTTTCATATAACTTGTATTTGACACTTAGTAAGAAAAATCCATGCCATGTATTGAAAATAATTTTAATTTATTGATGAGCTCCTATCATAAAAAAAGCATCCCGGAGGATGCTTTTTTCTTTTCCTGTGCGGATGTTTATTGTTTTCCCTTGTTGTTATTGATGGCCTGGGCGGAGTCGCGGTGCATGCGGAGTACCGGCAGGGTTTTCGTGGCGAATGCTTTCAGGTCGGCATCAGCGGCGTTGTTGGACGCCTTTTCGAAATTGCTGATATCTTCGTTATGGTCCTTCACCATCATTTCCATATAATGGTTATCAAAAGCTTTACCGGTCATCTTACGCATAGCTTCCACGTGTTCCTTATGCTCTGCTAACAGGGAGTCGGGCAGCACGATATTGCGGCTGGCGGCCAGGGTCTTTAATTCATCATTGGCCTTGGAGTGATCGCGCACCATCATTTCCCCGAATGCCTTTACGCGGGCATTGGCGGCCTTTTCACCGGCCATGCGGCCCAGCTCCACTTCCATCATGCCCCCGCTGGCGGCCTTGGTCACGAATTCGCGGTCCGCATCACCCAGCTGCAGGGTCACATTGTCGCGGGTGGTAGTGGTGTCGTTGTTTATAGTTGTGTCTTTGTTGGCCGTACCGGCATTGCCGCTTTCGTTGCCGCATGAAGTAAGAATGCCTGCCGAAAGAACGAGAGCAGAGAGGAACGTGTACCGTTTCATAAATTGTTTTTCCTCATCCATAAAAAAATAATGCCATAACCACGGATGGTCGGGATCGGAAAGAATCAGCCTGATGGGATAAAAGGATTTATACCGCTTTACGGGAGAAGGAAAAGCAATGTAGCTGCCGGTTTTGTTTTATAAATACGTACCCACAGGGAGGGAAGGAATACAGCGCCATCCTTGAACCCAAACTACCGGATGGAACCATTCCATTTCGGACGAATTTTCATTTACTCTTATTCAAACCGTGGAAACCCCTCATTGAGGTGGATGCCCAGCCGGGCGGCGGTGTCGTTGATGCATTGAACAAAGGAGCCATCTGAAACGATCTGCTGCATTTTGCTGATATCTTCCCCGAAAATCCGGTCTTCCTCGGCAAAGGAAACAAAGGAGCGGACGAACCCGTGCGCCTTTTCCAGCAGTACGCTGCTTTGCACCGGGTGGCGGAATTCGATGGCCTGGCAGGCGCAGAGCAGCTCAATGGCCAGAATAGCTTCCAGGTTGTCGAGAATGGTATTGAGCTTTCTTCCGGAAATGGAACCCATGCTTACATGATCTTCCTGTCCCAGCGAGGTAGGTATGCTGTCGGCGCTCGCCGGGAAACAGAGGGTTTTATTTTCCGTGACCAGGGCGGCTGTCGTGTACTGGGGGATCATAAAACCGCTGTTCAGGCCAACGGACCGCATCAGGAGCATGGGCAAACCCCATTTGCCTTCGAGCAGCAGGTAACAGCGGCGGTCGGAAATGTTGCCGACTTCCGATGCGGCCAGCGCCGCATAATCGAGGGGCAGGGCCAGGGGTTGCCCATGAAAATTGCCCCCGCTGACCGTATCGTCGGGACCAAATACTACAGGGTTGTCGGTGACGCTGTTCAATTCAATTTCGGTGGCTTCCTTCAGGTGCAGCCAGGCATTGCGCGAAGCGCCGTGCACCTGTGGCATGCACCGCAGGGAGTAAGGATCCTGTACGCGCCCGCAATCCACATGGCTTTGCATGATTGCCGATCCGGCCACCAGCTTCCGCAGGCGCTGGGCCACCAGACGGCTTCCTTCAAAAGGCCTCAGCCGGTGCAGCCGGCTGTCGAAGGGGGCCGAGGTGCCGGTCAGTGCTTCGAGCGACATGGCACCGATGATGTCGGCGGCCTCCAGGCAGTTGTGCAAACGGGCCACTCCCTTTACGGCGTGGGCCAGGATAAACTGCGTGCCATTGATCAGGGCCAGGCCTTCCTTAGGCCCCAGGCGCACCGGCTCCTTACCTTCTGCCCGGAGCATTTGACCCGCCGGCATCCGCACGCCCTTATAGTATACTTCGCCCAGCCCGATCAGCGGAAGAAACAGGTGCGCCAGGGGGGCCAGGTCGCCGGAAGCGCCGACGGAACCTTTTTCCGGCACAACGGGCAGGATGTCCTGTTCCAGGTGCCAGAGGATCCGCTCCAGCGTGGACAGCTGCACGCCGGAATAGCCCTGCGCCAGGGCATGCACCTTGGTGAGCAGCATCAGCTGTACGATTTCCGGGGATACGGGTGCGCCCACGCCTACGCTGTGGCTCTGGAGGATCTTATACTGGAGGGTGGCGGCATCCGCTTCACTGATTTTGGTATCGGCCAGGATACCGAACCCGGTAGTTACGCCATAGACCGTACGGTCTTCTTCCACCATCTGATGGATATAACCCTGGCTTTGCCGGACCGCCTGGCGGACCGCATCGTCCAGGACACCGGAAACGGCACCACGGGCGAGCTTTATGGCAATCTGGACGTTCAAATTTCCGCTTCCGTAGATAAAGGGTTCCGTCATAAGTTGATCCAAAATAACTTTATCGGTGTAATAATAAAAAATCGGAAATCCGTTTTATCTTACAATTCAAGCAACCATCCCCTATTATTCATGGAAAACCTGATTTTTTTTCTGGCGGCCCATATCGTGCTGCGATTTTCATCTGTATCGAAAAAATACAACATCGGCCAGTCGGCTTCTTTTTCCCTTTTTTTTGAGCCCACGCACCTGAACCGGCACCAGGCCTCCGACGGCGACGTCATGTATACCGGCGAATGGCAGAAAAACGGGATCACGTACGGCCTCATTGTAGTAGACCTGGCCCTTCCCCAGGACGTCAACGAATCGCTGTACACCCTCAATACCTTTATCAATTCGCTGCGTGAACCGTTCGGCATCCTGCACAACTCCGGAATATCCAAAGCGGAAGAAGCCGAGGAAGGAAAGACCGTAACGGAATACTGGCAGGATGACAAAGGCATGGACTGGAAAGTAAAAGGCTTTACCAACGGCCGCAGCCTGGCTGTGTTGTATGTGAAAGACATCAGCGGTCTTTCCGTACTGGTAGAGGATACGTTCCTTGATTCCTTCTCTTTCACACCAAATAAGTTGGCCCAGAATATGGCCTTTTAAATTATCTTTGCCGGGCCTAAGGGCCGGTAGCTCAGCTGAATAGAGCAGCAGCCTTCTAAGCTGCGGGTCACAGGTTTGAATCCTGTCCGGCTCACACAGAATAACGGTTTAAGCCTCATAAGTACACCTTATGAGGCTTTTTTCTGCCCGTATAAAAGGCGGTTCGGTGCAAAGCTGTTTTCAAACCCGGCGTTCACGCGTTATTCCATAAACCCTCCGTAGTAGCGGAACCGGGAGCAGCGGACACTGCCCGGTACTTCGACCTACAACCGTTTTCCGTCCCCGTAAAAATGAAGCTACCGGTGCCGATGCCATTGCAACACAGGCCTGCCTCCCGGACAGCAGAAAGCCCTGTCTTCATGGACAGGGCTTTCTTATACGATTCGTCCCGGTTGGATTTCGCTCCTTACTGGTTGATCACTTTTACACCGGTCCCGTATTCGGTACCCGAACCGCCGGTGATGTTGTTCGTGATTAACGTTGCTGTGGACCCGGCCGTGGTGGTGAGGTACTTCACTGTTCTGCCGGTGCCGGTTTGAACGACGATCCGGTTACCCGTAAGTGTGGCCGTGCCGGTTACCGGGTGGAAATAGTATCCAAAGCCGGACAGCGAGGTGGTCGTGTTGTACTCTAGCCGGGGATTGGCCCCTTCAATGATATCCAGCACACCGCCCTGCATCGTTGCCTGATTGTTGCGCAGGAGCAGTCCGTCGGCAAACTGCCCGACAAAGAACCGGCCGTTGGTGCTGATCCCCCGGGCCGTGTTCCGCTCCACTTTTACGCCTTTGAACCGGCTGGTAGCCTGCCCGAGGACAAACACGGCATTGGCTGCAAGGGTATCGAATGTACTGTTGGTAATGGATAGGCCGTGATCCGAAAGCGCCGGGTCCGGGAAATACTCGGCCACTACCCCATGCCGCGCGCCTTTATGCACCCGGATGCTGTCGATGGTTACGTAGCGGATGTTCGCCGGTCCCTGGCTGTTGTTCGAAAAAATATGCA
>DATAGL010000889.1:0-5142 GCA_036263755.1 Chitinophagaceae bacterium
GCGGCGGCATTTTCGGGAACAACGGTCCGCTGCGGCCCACGCAGCGGTTCTGGAACCTGAAGCAGCTTGCCAATACCCCGGCCAATCTCAGGGCACTGCCGGCCACCTCCAGCCGCACCGACGTTTCCGTAGCGGCGCTTGGCGATACTTCGAGGGGCATCTATACGGTTCACCTGGTGAACAACGGCGCGGCCCGGGAAGCCCGGCTGGAAGGATTGCCGGCAGGCATCAGAAAGTTACGGGTATGGGTAACCGATAAAAACCGCCCGGTACAGGAAATGCCGGCCGTAACCGTTCGCAACGGGACGGCCCGTTTCCGGCTCGATGCCCGCGCTTATACCACGGTCAGTACACAATAATTCAACCCCCATGGATCCTCAATCTTACCTGTCTGTGCGAAAGCTTTTTCTGCCCTTAGGCGGTGCTGTATTCCTGCTGCTGCTGTTCACTGAAGCCCGGGCCCAGAAGCGGGATAAGGTCCTGCTGCAGCAGATGGAAACGGCCGCCCGCCAGGGCCTGATCGATCGTTACTATCCCCGCAATATCGATTCGGTGCACGGCGGTTACCTCAGCACCTTCACTTATGATATTCAACCGGTGGGCGCCCAGGACAAAATGATCGTGACGCAGGCCCGGCACATCTGGTCCACTTCGAAAGCGGCGGAGTTTTACCGCGAGCCGGCCTTCGTGCCGATGGCCCGCCATGGCTTTCAGTTCCTGCGGGATGTGATGTGGGATTCGGTCCACGGCGGATTTCATACCCTGGTGGCCCGTGACGGAACGGTTAAAAGCACGGGCAAGGAAGCATATGGCAATGCGTTCGCTATATACGGCCTGGCGGCTTATTTCAAAGCCTCGGGCGACAGTGCCGCCTTGCAGCTGGCGCAGCAGACCTTCCTCTGGTTGGAGGCCAACAGTCATGACCCGCAGTACGGCGGCTATTTCCAGAACCTGGAAACCAACGGCACCCCGGCGCGGCGCACGCCGGCAACGCCCAGCACGTCGACGGTGGGCTACAAGGATCAGAATTCGAGCATCCACCTGCTGGAGGCCTTCACCGAATTATACGGCGTATGGAAGGATGAACTGGTCCGGGAGCGGCTCGCTGAAATGCTGCACCTCATCCGCGATACCATCGTGCAGCCGAAGGGATACCTGCAGCTTTACCTGACCGCCGACTGGAAACCGGTTTCTTTCCGGGACTCCACGCGGGAATCGGTGCTGCGGCACCGGGCCATCGACCATGTATCTTTCGGGCACGACGTGGAAACCGCTTTCCTCCTGCTGGAGGCAGGGGAGGCCCTGGGGCAGCCGCAGGATGCTCGCACGACGGAGGTGGCCAAACGGATGGTGGACCATGCCTTGGCCACGGGCTGGGACCGCAAGCGCGGCGGGTTCTACGACGGCGGGTATTACTTCAGGGACGAACCGGGCATGACCATTATCCGCCACGGCAAAAACTGGTGGTCGCAGGCCGAAGGGCTGAATACGCTGCAGCTGTTTGCCCATCTCTTTCCTTCGGAGCGAAAGAAATACGACCGGTACTTCCGGCGCCTCTGGCAGTACACGCAGCGCTACCTCATGGACCATGAACATGGCGACTGGTACGAGGAGGGCCTGGACCACGACCCCGGGCGCCGCACGGCGCACAAAGCGCACATCTGGAAAGGCACCTACCATAATTTCCGGGGACTGAGCCACTGTATCGTGCGCCTGCGCAATGAACGGGATGGAAGTCCTGCGGACCGCCATTAAACGTTCTTCCGGGTAAACGTGTTGGACAGGTCTTCTTGCCCGGGCCGGTTACTTCCGGTCTTCCGGCGGATACGAACAGGAGCAGGTACGCGCAAGGCATCGGTGGCATACGGCACCGGCAATGTGTGCAGGAACTCATATAAATAGATGACCTGCGTCAGGTTCTTTTACGGGTACCGCTTTACTTTTGTTCTATCGTGAAAATCGCCGGAGTCGTCATATTGTTCCTCTGCCTGCTGGTCCAAACCTTCAGCCGCGCCTGGGTGGTGGCCGGGTGGCAGGCGAACCGGGACTATGCCGCCCGCGTGCTTTGCGAAAACAAGAGCCGGCCCCAGCTCAAGTGCGGCGGCAAATGCCAGCTGCGGAAAAACCTGGCTGCCGAAGAGCAGAAGGACCCTTCCGGGACCGGCGGCCAACAATCAAAAGGAATCGATTTTTCTTTTATACAGGATCCCTTACCGGTGACAGAAGTGCCCGTGGCATGGCTGTCTGCCGGTCCCTGGCCCGAACTCCTCACCCTGGCGCCTGTCGACCGCGCCTATGCGCCCTTCCATCCGCCCGGTCGCATCTGAACTATTCACTTCCTGTTTTTGCTCTTTCATGCAGTCCGGCATTGACTCCGGCTGCAGGATGCCCGTATTTGCCTTCTAAAATTGAAAATCAACCTCCATGTACCGATATTTCCGGGTGGTGGTGCTGGTGCTGCTGCTGAGCAGCAGTCAGTCCCTGCTTGCCCAAACCCCGCTGAAAGGAACCATCATTGACCAGGCCACCAAAGAACCCGTTGCCGGCGCCTCCATCCGCTGCACCGATGAAGGCTGCACCTGCGGCTGTGCTTCAGATGTAGCCGGCCGGTTCCACCTGACCTGCACTTCCTGTAAAAAACATACCGTCACCGCCACCGGCTACAGCCCTTTCGACCTGCCGGCCGGCGCTGCCTCCTACCTTATCGAATTGATCCCGGTGCACGGCCTGCTCCAGGAAATCGTAGTAACAGCCAACCGCGGCGAAGGCGTACGCCGGTCCGAAGCCCCAATTGCCATTGCCGTATTGAACCAGCGCACCATAAATGAAACCAAAGCTCTTTCGGCCGACCAGGTGTTGAACAAGGTCAGCGGCGTTAATATGGTGAACCTCGGCAATGAGCAGCACCAGATGAGCATCCGCCAGCCCATCACGACCCGCAGCCTTTTCCTGTACCTGGAGGACGGAATCCCGGTGCGTACCACCGGCCTGTTCAACCACAATGCCCTCCTCGAAATGAACCTCGCCGGGGTAAGAAGCATGGAGGTGATCAAGGGTCCTTCCTCTTCCCTCTATGGCAGTGAAGCCATTGGCGGCGTGGTGAATTTCCTGACCCTCGCGCCCACAGCCATCCCGGTCGGAAAGCTTTCCCTGCAGGGCAATACACTGGGCTATAAGCGCCTGGACGGACAGACCACCTTTACCAAAGGCAGGTGGGGCTTTGCACTCAGCGGGTATTATGCCGACAAGCGGAATTCCTTCATGGAGTATTCGGATTTTCACAAGGCCACGGTCACCGCACGTGCCGACTACCGCATCTCCGATAAAGCGGCCTGGTCCCAGTCGCTTACCTGGGTGAAGTATTACAGCGATATGCCGAGCGGCGTGGACAGCGTCATGTTCGCCACCCGCAAATTCATGAACCCGCAGACCTTTACCTACCGCCGGGTGGATGCCCTGCGCTACCGCAGCACGTTTACACAAAACTGGAATGAGCGCAGCAAAACGACCGCCTCGCTGGTATACCGGTCCAACGCCATCGGGCAGAACCCGAACTACCGGATCAAGGACGATTACCGCCGGGTGAACGGGGTGTTTGTCGGCGACAAGGAACGGGCCCATGGCGAGATAAATGAAAGCGCTTTCCGCAGCTATGCATTCATCGGCCAGCACCGGCAGAAGCTGAAGGGGAAGAAGGCCCAGCTGGTCAGCGGCATCAGCGTCGACCTGAGTCCATCCCGTTATGTTGCCGATTATATCCGCATCCGGAAGGATACGAACACCCGGAAGTATGTGAGCTACCAGTCCACCGACAGTACCCTGACCCGGTACGCCACCCGCATCAATAACTATGCGGCGTTCGGTTCCTTTGAATTCAACGCAACGGAACGCCTGCGTATGGTGCTTTCCCTGCGGTACGACCTGTTCCGTTACCGCTTCGACAATGCCCTGACGCCATCGGCCTTCAGCGGCTCCGCCGACACGGCCAATACCTTCCGCCGGCTGAGCCCGAAGGTGGGGATTACGTATAACTTCTCACCGAAGGCCGGACTCTACGCCAATTACAGCGAGGGCTTTGTACCACCGCAGGTAACTGAAATGTATACCGGGGTCAAAGTGCCTTACCTGCAGCCCTCCGTATTCTACAACTACGAAGTGGGCGGATGGCTGTCGCTTCTGCAGGGTAAAGTGAAGGCCGACCTGAGCCTGTACCGCCTCGATGGCACCAACGAGATCGTGTCAGTGCGGCTGGATGACGGATCCTTCGCCAACCAGAATGCCGGCCGGACGGCGCACAAAGGAGTGGAGCTGGGGCTCAACGTACAGCCGCTGCGCGACCTTTCGCTGCGGGTGAGCACCGCGTACAGCGAGCACCGTTTCATCCGGTTCGAGGAACGGGGTGCCAAATACAACGGCAACGTGATGAACAATGCGCCGCGCTGGATCGGGAACACGGAAGTGTGGTACCGTCCTTCTTATATCAAAGGCCTGCGCATCGGTGCCGAGTGGCAGCATGTAGGCCCCTATTTTGCCGACCCGCAGAACACGGCCACCTATGAAGGATACGATGTGCTGCACCTGCGCGCCGGTTACACCCTGGGCGGCGCCGAAGTATGGATGAACCTGATGAATGCCGCCGACGCTTATTATTCCAACAATACCACCCGCAGTGCTTTCGGATACAGCTACCAGCTGGCCGAGCCCCGCAGCCTCGTGATTGGATGTTCCTTCGACCTGGCGCACCGCACCAAAAAGAAATAACCATGAACAAACAGTATCTTTTGCTGATCCTGTCCGCAGCCTTGCTGGCACTCTCCTGCCGGCAGTCCCGCCAGGCTGGAGTATTCATTACTGCTTCGGAAGCCGTATTGCTGGATACGATACCGGGCTCCTGCCCCTTTGCCACCCGCGACGCACAGGGCAACCCGGTGATCAGCTGGGTACGCCAGCTGACCGATACCAGCGGCGTATTGTGTTATGCCGTGTCTGCAGACAACGGGCAGACATTCGGCGCCCCGGTGGTGGTGACGCCCAGCGGAAATGTTTCCCCGCATGCGGAGAACCTGCCGAAAGTGCTGTTCAAGCCTTCCGGCGAGATCCTGGCCGTGTGGGGCACTGCCAACCCGAACCCGAAGAACAAGT
>DATAGL010000890.1:0-3212 GCA_036263755.1 Chitinophagaceae bacterium
AGCATATTGCTGCCAAAACTAACTGCCAGTCCTTTTTTCTCGTGTGCGGTATATCATCTATCTTTTTGCTGTTTAACAAGGTTTAGGAAATCCTCCCCTAGGGGAGGATTTTTTTATAAAAAAAGCCCCTCCCGGAAGGGAAGGGCCGATCAGGACATGTTCGCCCTTACTCGTTTTCGAGCTGGAATCCGTTCTCATTTTGTTTCAATGTGAATTCCTTTTCTTTTTCGAGGAAGGACCGGTATTTATCATAGACAGCCTTAGGCTGGAGTGTCCCGTTGATGCGGAGCTCACCGTTCCGGTGCTCGATGGTAAAGCCTTCCGACTTGCGGATCAGCCCGTCCTGCTCCAGTCCGTCGATAAAGGTTTTATAAGCCTGAAGCTGGGCCTTCGCTTTCTCCAGGCTGATTTTCGCCTCAGCCAGGGATTTTTCCACTTCCGGGCGGATGGCCTTCAGCTCTTCCTGGATCTTGGTCAGGTCGATCTTCTGGACTGATTCAATGTCTTTGCGGATCTGGGCCATGTCGACCGAAGCCAGGGACTTCTCTACGTCGGCCTGGATTTTAGCGGCATCCACTTCCTTGAGGGCCGCCGTTACATCAATGCGGATCTTTTCGGAATCAATTTCCTTCAGCGCTTTCTGGATGTCGGCCTTCATCTTTTCGGTATCAATCTCTTTAAGCGACTTTTGCACGTCGGCCTGGATCCTGGAAACATCAATCTCCTTCAGGGCTTTTGCCAGATCAGCTTTCATCTGCTCCTGGTCTATTTTCAACTGCTTCATGGACTCCTGCAGCTCCTTTTCCATCCGGCTCCAGTCGATCGTTTTCAGTTCCCGGGCCAGTTCCTGCTGTCCCCGCTCCACTTCCTCGATCGCCTCTTCCACCGTACGGATTTTGCGCTCGGTTTTTTTGGGCGCCGTATCGGTAGGGCCGCCGTTTCCGGAGCCGCCGGCCTGTGCGCCTTTCCAGGCGGTCAATCCCAGGCCCATGGCCAGTACCAGGGTTCCGAGCGCCATTCTTTTTACCATCATTCCTTTGGTCATAATAATTGGTTTATCTGGTTAACGAAATATTTCGTACAAGTTATACGATTGATTTCGTAAAATGTTACAAAGGCGATGCCTGTTAAGGGCTTTTAACAGCGGATTTGGGATGAATGGCCATTGAGTTGTATTAATGGGAATTGGGAATTTGGAATTGGGAGTTGGGAATTGGCTGTAGTGGATCAGTTGATCGGTTGAAAGGTTGATAAGGGTGCCGGCGGGGTTAACTTATCTCCCGGTGACCATTATAAAAAAAGCCTCCCGAAGGAGACTTTTTTTATGATGTATGATTATACTCTTATCAACTTGTAAACCTTTCAACCGATCAACTGATCAACAAAACCCAATTCCAAATTCCAAATTCCCAAGCCAGCGTCATCCCCTCACGGCCCATTTCATCATTTCCTTCCAGGTCGGCTTCTTGCCGTACAGCAGGATGCCCGTGCGGTAGATCTTGGCCGACAGCCAGGTGGTGAACAGGAAGCCTGCTACCAGCAGGGCCATGGAAAGGATGAGCTGCCAGTACGGCACTGTATCGGGTACGCCAAAAGGAACGCGGGCCATCATCACCACAGGGGAGAAGAAGGGGATGATGCTCGACCAGGTGGCCAGTCCGGACCCCGGGTCGTTGATGGCGTTGATCATAATGATGATCGCAATCACGATGGGCATGGTGATGGGCAGGGTAAGGCTTTGCGCATCCTGTGCATCTTCGTTCACGGCCGATCCTACGGCGGCGAACAGGGAAGCGTAGAACAGGTAGCCGCCCAGGAAATAAAACAGGAAACAGCCAATGACCATCGGCCAGTTCACGCTCGACAGGGTCAGCTGCGCCTGGGCCAGGTTGCGGATGGCCTCGGAGCCCTGGGCGCTGGTGGCACCGGGCATCTGGTTCTGCGCATTGGCCACCTCCTGCATCACATCGGAGGGGATCATCGAGGTGGCAATGGAGGAGAATACGGCAATCAGCACGATCCAGATGACAAACTGGGTAAGGCCCACGGCACCGATTCCGATGATCTTGCCCAGCATCAGCTGAAAAGGCTTGACCGACGACACGATCACCTCTGCGATGCGGCTGGTTTTTTCCTCCATCACGCCGCGCATCACCATCACGCCGTATACGAACAGCATAATATAGATGAGGAAGGCCGTAATGTAGCCGATGCCGCTGGCCACATCAAAATTGTTCCGGCTCTGCTTGCCGATCTCGTGTTTCTTCACCGAGGTCAACTGTACCGCATCGGCTTTTGTCTTGATCGAATCAATGCGCTTCGGGTCGATGTTCAGGTCGCGGGAGATCATGTTGTTTTCCAGTGCCCGGCTGATGTCGCGTTCGATCTTGGTGTTGGAGGCGCGGCTCAGGCTCTTTTCCGTCACAAGCTGAAAATTGCCGGAGCGGTTGATCCCGGCGCCCGGGGTAAAGAGCACGCCGGAATAACCCTTGCCGGTAAAATTGCCCGTATCCACGTCGGTGCGGAACTCGTAGGTTACGTTCTTGGAGCTTTGCAGCTGCTCACGGAACAGGCCGGAAGGGTCCACCACCGCCACTTTTTCGTGCCGCACATTCTGCACGGTAATAAAAACAATGACCACGATGAGGCCGGCGAAAAGAAGGGGCGTAAGGATGGTGGACAGGATAAAAGTTTTCTTGCGGACGCGCGTGCTGTACTCGCGCTTCACGACTAACCAGGTTTTATTCATACAGGAAGTTTAGGCGGTAACGGTTTGAAACTGGCGGGTTGCGGTCTTGCTTTCCACCAGCCGGATAAAGATGTCATTGAGGGAAGGAAGCAGTTCATTGAAGGCCGTCACGGTAATGTTCTGCTGCAGGAAATGGAGCAGCACATCGTTGGGGCCAAAGCCGTCGCGGATGCGCACCACCAGCACGCCGTCGGGCTCCGTGCGCACGGTTTCAAACGCAGGACTTTCCGCAGCAGGTGCGGTGCCGGAAAGGCCGATGCGGAAAAGGTTTTGTTTGAACTGCTGCTTCACCTCCCGCACGGTACCGTCGAGGATCTTCTGGCCGCGGTTGACCAGGATGATGTGGTCGCAGATTTCCTCCACCTGTTCCATGCGGTGCGTGGAAAAGATGATGGTGGCGCCTTTTTTGGCCAGGTTGAAGATCTCGTCCTTGATGATGTTGCTGTTGACGGGGTCGAGCCCG
>DATAGL010000891.1:0-1975 GCA_036263755.1 Chitinophagaceae bacterium
AGTGATCGGTACCTTCAGCTTCTTGCACTGGGCGGCCAGGTTCAGGCAGCGGCTGGTGATCTTCCGGTCGAGGCCGAAGGAGTTTTTATAATACCGCTTGCCCACCTTCAGGCAGGTAGGCTTGCCGTCGGTGATCATGAAGATCTGCTTGTTCGGGTTCTTCCGCCGCCGCAGGATATCCATCGCCAGTTCCAGCCCCGCCACCGTGTTGGTATGGTAGGGACCAACTTCCAGGTAGGGAAGGTCCTTTATTTCCACCGGCCAGGCATCGTTTCCGAATACCACGATATCCAGCGTGTCCTTGGGGTATTTGGTCGTGATCAGTTCGGAAAGGGCCATCGCCACTTTCTTCGCCGGGGTGATCCGGTCTTCGCCATACAGGATCATCGAGTGGGAAATGTCGATCATCAGCACCGTGGACGTCTGCGCCTTGAAATCCGTTTCCCGGATCGACAGGTCGCCTTCGTGCATCTGAAAGCTTTCCACGCCGTGGTTGATCTGCGCATTGCGGATTGATTCGGTAAAGTCGATCTGCTCCAGCATGTCGCCGAACTGGAAGGGACGGCTGTCCGGACTGATCTCGTCGCCCTGTCCGGGCTTGAAGGTCTGGTGCTCGCCCTGCCTTGTTTTTTTGAGCTTGCCGAAGATTTCCTCCAGGCTGCGCTTGCGGATGCCCTGCTCGGTCTTCGGGGTGATCTTGATACCGGACCGGTCCTCGTTGTCGGCAATGTAGCCTTTGTCCTTCAGCTCGTCGATGAAGTCGCCCATGCCGTACTGGTCGTTGGTGAGTCCGTATTCGCGGTCGAGCTGGTTGAGCCATTGGAGCGCCTCCGGCACGTCGCCGTTGGTATAGGTCAGCAGCTGCATGAACAGGTCGAGCAGCTGTTCGAACCCTGTTTTACCGCCTTCGTTGGGATTGTATCTGGAAAAATGAAAGCCTTTCATGTATGGATGATTAACCGGTTGCGGTTGTACCTGTAAGCTACAATAATTATGCTGCGTTTGTTCAAACGGTCTGTTAAACAAAAACCCTCCCGGAGGGGAGGGTTTTGAAGAATTAAGGCCGGATGGCGGAATCCGCAGCGGCAGCCGGCGGTGCGCCCGGAACCTCCCGGTTCGAGGGGGCCTTGGCCGGGTTATAGCGTTGCTCCACGACATCGAACACCTGGAGCATGATCTCGTTGATCTGGTATTCCTGCATCATGCCGGTAAAGGCCGATTCATGGTTGTCGCGCAGGTATTCGT
Source organism: Chitinophagaceae bacterium (assembly GCA_036263755.1). Taxonomy (GTDB): domain Bacteria; phylum Bacteroidota; class Bacteroidia; order Chitinophagales; family Chitinophagaceae; genus Flavisolibacter. Next base: position 1,246 of record DATAGL010000891.1, read on the forward strand.
AATACCGGCGCTGGTCGCGCAGGTCTTTCCCGATTGCATCGCGCAGCTTGGCGGCCAGGGCGGTATTCCCTGCCTTGTAGGCGGCTTCCAGGTAAATGATGCCGGTCTGGTTATGCGAATTGTACCGGCTGACCATGGCATAAGGCAGGTTGGCCGGGTTGATGCCGGATTCGGCCCGGGCCAGCACATCCTGGGCTTCCTTCGTGCGTCCGGCGTCGGCCAGGATGCCGGCTCCTTCGGCCATCGTGGCACGGATGTTCAGCAGGTGGCGGCGGTTTTCCTCATCGAAGTACACACCGAACAGGTCGGCCCCGCCGAAATGGAACCGCTTCATCAGGTTCTCATACTGGTCGCCCATGTTTTCGCGGATGGAAGTGCCGCCGAAACGGGCCTCCTGCAGGGCTTTGTGCACGACCCAGGTTTCCTGAGGGGCTTTGGCCGGTACCGGTGTGAGCAGGTAGGCCAGTCCGTCCTTGCGGAGGTACTGTCCAAAACCCAGCTCTCCGAAAGGAGAAGTGAAATAGATCGGCCGCTTCCAGTTGTTGGCGGCAATCATGTTCAGGATCACCAGGTCGGAACGCATGAGGTCGTTCTTGTTTTCCGGGATGGCAAAAGCAAACTGGGCCCCGACGGTATCAGTAGGCTGTACCAGGCCGCTCTGCTTCACTACTGCCGGATCCACCGGTACCACAAAACGCTTGACCGGGAAGGAAGAAATCCCGTTGGGATT
>DATAGL010000892.1:0-4415 GCA_036263755.1 Chitinophagaceae bacterium
TAACGGTGGCTGAGGGCGAGACCATCGACCTGTATTCGAATATCTAATTAACCAAGAATGGCTTCAGCAGCCGCAAATGTTGAAAACGTATAAATCATGGCATTAAAGAAGTATAAGCCGATTACCGCCGGAACCCGCTGGAGAATCGGTAATGCATACGCAGAAGTTACAACGAACGAGCCCGAAAAGGCGCTCCTGGAAACGAAGAACCGCACCGGTGGCCGTAACGCCCAGGGCCGTCGTTCCATGCGCTACATCGGTGGCGGACACAAGAAGATGTACCGTATCATCGACTTCAAGCGTGATAAAAGAAACATTCCTGCAACGGTTTCCACCATTGAATACGATCCGAACCGTACCACGTTCATCGCGCTGGTAACCTATGCCGATGGCGAAAAGCGCTACATCCTGGCACCCCAGGGCCTGCAGGTGGGCAGCACCATTCTTTCGGGCGACGAAGTGGCTCCGGAAGTAGGCAACGCACTGCTGCTGAAAAACATGCCCCTCGGTACCGTGGTGCACAACATTGAAATGCAGCCGGGACAGGGTGGCAAGATCGCCCGTTCCGCCGGTTCATCCGCCCAGCTCACCAACAAGGAAGAAAAGTACGCCGTACTGAAAATGCCGAGCGGCGAGCTGCGCAAAGTGCTGATCAACTGCTATGCAACGGTAGGGGTGGCTTCCAACAGCGACCACAACCTGCAGAGCATGGGTAAAGCCGGCCGCAACCGCTGGAAGGGTATCAAACCCCGTAACCGCGGTGTTGCCATGAACCCGGTCGATCACCCGATGGGTGGTGGTGAAGGTAAAGCTTCGGGTGGTCACCCGAGAAGCCGTACGGGTAAATATGCCAAAGGCGAGAAGACCCGTCAGCGCGGTAAAGGCAGCGACAAGCTGATCATCCAGCGCAAGAACGGCAAGAAGCTGGCCAAGTAACCAAAGGCAGAGAATCAATCGTAATTCGTAATTCGTAAATCGTAAATACTAATGGCTCGTTCGATTAAAAAAGGTCCTTATGTAGCCGCACATCTGGAAGACAAAGTGATCGCTATCAACGATGGCAAATCCAAGAAGGGTGTTATCAAAACCTGGAGCCGTCGTTCCACCATCACTCCGGATTTCGTGGGCCACACCTTCGCCGTGCACAACGGGAACAAGTTCATCCCGGTGTATGTAACGGAGTTCATGGTAGGACACAAGCTGGGTGAATTCGCACCCACGCGGAACTTCAAAGGTCACTCAAGCAAAAAAGGATAAAAACAAACAGTTTAAAGTTTAAGGGTTTAAAGTCTAAAGTTGACCGCAACCATGAACCTTAAACCTTAAACCTTAGACGTTAAACGTATAACAATGGAAGCAGTAGCAAAACTGAAAAACTACCCGACATCACCGCGCAAGATGCGCCTGCTGGCGGACCTCATCCGCGGTATGCAGGTGGAAAAGGCTTTGGCTGTGCTGGAGCACAATGCGAAGCACCCGGCCGTTCCCATGCGCAAGCTCGTGCTGAGCGCAATCTCCAACTGGAAGCAGGCCAACGAGAATGGTGACGAAGGTCAGTTGTATGTGAAGACCATTTTCGTGGACGGGGCCAAAACCCTGAAGCGGATGCGCCCGGCTCCCCAGGGCCGCGGTTACCGTGTGCGCAAAAGAAGCAACCACGTAACGGTCATTGTAGACGCGAAACCTTAATCAAAACATTTAAAGCATAACAATAAACATGGGCCAAAAAGCAAATCCGATCGGCAACCGCTTAGGGATCATCAGAGGATGGGAGTCTAACTGGTATGGTGGAAAGAAAGATTTCGCACCGAAGCTGATCGAGGATAACAAGATCAGGACCTACCTGAATGCCCGGATCAACAAAGGCGGCATTGCCAAGATCGTTATCGAGCGTACGCTGGGTAAGCTGATCGTAACGATCCACACCTCCAAGCCCGGTATCATCATCGGTAAGGGCGGTAACGAGGTAGACCGTATCAAGGAAGAGCTGAAGAAACTCACCGGCAAGGACGACGTGCAGATCAACATCCTGGAGATCCGCCGCCCCGAGCTGGACGCCAATATCGTGGGAGATACCATTGCCCGCCAGATCGAGAACCGTATCAACTTCAAGCGTGCCACCAAGATGGCGATCGCCTCTTCGCTCCGCATGGGTGCTGAAGGCATCAAGATCAAGCTGAGCGGCCGCCTGGGTGGTGCTGAAATCGCCCGGAGCGAAGAATTCAAGCAGGGCCGTACCCCGCTGCATACCTTCCGGATGGATATCGACTACGCCAACGTTTTTGCACAGACCGTTTACGGAAAGATCGGTATCAAGGTATGGATCTGCAAGGGCGAAATCCTGCAGAAGCGCGACCTGAACCCCAATTTCGTGGGTGACAAGAGCGCTGTCAGCGACCGCCGCGACCGCCGTGAAGGTGGTGGTGACCGCCGCGATGACCGCAACCGCGGTGGCCGCGACTTCAACCGCGGACGGGGTGGCAGAGGCCAGCACCAGTAAGCTTAGAGCTGCAAGCTTCAAGCTGCGAGAAAAGAAATAGAATAACAAGCTGGGTTTGCGGTGTGGGACAACCAACCACAAACCACAAACCTCAAACAATAAACAGTATATGTTACAGCCGAAAAGAACGAAGCACCGGAAAATGCAGAAAGGTCGCATGAAAGGCGACGCGAAGCGGGGAGCAACCATCTCCTTTGGTTCGTATGCATTGAAGGCTTTGGAAAGCCATTGGATCACCGATCGTCAGATCGAGGCGGCCCGTCAGGCAATGACCCGCCACATGAAGCGGGAAGGTAATGTGTGGATCCGTATTTTCCCCGACAAGCCGATCACCCGCAAGCCGCTTGAAGTGCGGATGGGTAAAGGTAAAGGTAACCTGGAGTTCTGGGCTGCCGTGGTAAAACCGGGCCGCATCCTTTTTGAACTGGATGGTGTTTCCGAAGAAGTAGCCAAAGGCGCCCTGGCGCTGGCGGCCGGTAAACTGCCGATTGCCACGAAGTTCGTTATGCGCCGAGACCTGATCTCCGCGTAAATCGATTGAAAATTTGAATGGGCTGATTGAAAATGGATCAGCCGGTTCATTTTCACCTATTTCCCGCCCGGCGGGATCAAATTTTCAAATTGAAGATTATGTCCAAGACAATTGATTTTAAAAAGAGCATCCAGACTTTAGGGGAAGAAGACCTCCAGGCGCGCATCAAGGAAGACGAGCTGCGCCTCAAGAAGCTGGAGTTCGCCCATGCCCTTTCTCCGCTGGAGAACCCGATGAGCATCCGTAACCTGCGTCGCGAACTGGCTCGTCTGAAAACCGAATTAAAAAAGAAACAATTAGGTGTATAACTAGCTGCAGGCTGCAAGCTACGAGCCCCATAGCTTGTAGCAGACGGCTAGAAGCTTAAAGCGTTTAACTATGGCTGAGACAACAAATACAGCAACAGAAACCAGGAACCTGCGCAAGACGCGGATCGGCGTGGTTACTTCCAACAAAATGACCAAGACCATCACGGTAGCGGTTGAGCGGAAGGTAAAGCACCCGATCTACGGAAAGTTCGTGAAAAAGACTACCAAGTTCCATGCACACGATGAAAAGAACGAAGCCAGCATCGGCGACGTTGTTCGGATCATGGAAACCCGCCCGCTGAGCAAGACGAAGCGCTGGAGACTGGTTGAGATCGTGGAGAAAGTGAAATAATAAGCTGAAAGCTGCAGGCCACAAGCTGCAAGCTTCAGTCTTTTGATAAATAATTTTTGTACTCATTGCTACTTGCTTGCGGCTTGCAGCTTGTAGCCTAAAGCTTAGAAAAATGATCCAGCAAGAATCCCGTTTGAGTGTAGCGGACAACAGCGGTGCCAAAGAAGTGCTCTGCATCCGTGTTCTGGGGAACAGCGGTCAGCGTTATGCCCGGGTGGGCGACAAGATCGTGGTTACGGTAAAGGATGCCATCCCCGCCGGTGGTATCAAAAAAGGCACCGTTGCCAAAGCCGTTATCGTACGTACCAAGAACAAGCTGCGCCGCAAGGACGGGTCTTATATCCGTTTCGATGATAATGCCGTAGTGATCCTGAATGCCGCCGACGAACCCCGCGGTACGCGTATTTTCGGCCCCGTAGCCCGTGAGCTGCGGGACAAGGGATACATGAAGATCATCTCCCTGGCTCCCGAAGTACTGTAAGTACGCCGGTGCGCCGCTGAAGAAGCTGAAATTATCCAATCGTTCCTGGCAGTATCAGGAATATAAAAGTTCCCTTCGGGGAAAAAGCAAAAAATAATGAAAACAAGATTCAAACCTAAGTACAACATCAAAAAGGGCGATCTGGTTATCGTGATCTCCGGCGACTCCAAGCCGAGAAAAGATGACAAGGGCAACTATGAATACAAGCCCCGTGTTGTAAAGGAAGTACTGGTTGATGAAGG